>JAGQUI010000404.1 GCA_020438595.1 Propionibacteriaceae bacterium
GACGGCGCCATCCCCAGCACCTCGCCGCCGGCCTCGCGCCATGCGGCGGCCAGCACGCTCATCGCCGTCGTCTTGCCGGCTCCGGCCGGTGCGAGCGCCAACTGCAGCCGATCGCCAGAGGTCGCCATCGAACGCACCAGGTTCAGCTGGCCGGTATTGAGTTCGACGCCGTTGGCCATCGCTGCCAGCAGCGCCAGGCTGATCGACCGCTCGCCGACCACCATGCCGTCCCGGCGTCCGGCGAAGGCGAGCAGCCGGGTCTCGGCGTCCAGGATCTGCCGCGAGGTGTAGATCGCGGAGTCGGCCACCGTGTACACCGAGCTGCCGTCCGGACGCCGCAGCTCGGCCGGCTCGCTGATCCCGTCCCCGGCCGGGGTGAGCCGCACCGAGGACCGTTCCAGGGCCAGGTCGACGAGCCGCTCAAGAATCGACGCCAGCTCGGGCAGCTCGAACCGACGCACCTGGCGCAACGCCTCGGCCCGAATGTGCCAGGGCTGCCACCACGATCGGTGCCGCTGCACGACCGACACCACGTTGGCGGCCAGCCCCTGGAGCCAGGCCTCGTCGATCGTCCGGGAGGGGAGCGGGCTCCGGGTAAGAGCGCGGGCCAGCATGCGCGCCGTCCCGTCGCGTCCCAGCACCTCGTGGGCCTGTGCCGCCCAGACCCTGCGTTGCTCGGCGAGCGAACGGGGCTCGTGCTTGGCCTCCCGCGTCTCGAGGGTCGCCCGCTGCGCGAGGTCGTAGAGCTCGGTCGGGGTGGGGGTGCGTCCGTGCCGCTGCTGGAAGTCGGCGACGAGATCGCCCTGTGCCCGGGTGATCATCTTGTCGCGCTGCGACCACCGTTCCAGCAGGGCGAGGTCGACGCCGACGATCTCGCGCACCGGGCGCTCGGGATCGGAGCCCGGACGGTTTGCGAACCGCACGCCGAGCTCGTGGGTGAGGTGCTTCTCCAGGGCGGTGTTGTAGAACTCCGAGACCGTCACGTTGGCCTTGAACATGATCCGTCCGTCGATGGCCAGCCAGGCGCCGTCGTCCGCGGCCTGCACCTTGTTCGCGATCGCGACGTGGGTGTGCAGGTCGGGATCGCCGGCGCGGGAGTCGCGGTGGGTGAAGGACGCCGCGACGATCCCCAGCGTCTTGACCTGTCGGACACCGTTGCGGCCGCGGCGGGTGTAGATCGCCCGCTCCTCGAGGTAGCGCAGGCTGTCGGCGACGGCGCGGTCGTGGCAGCGCTCGACGACCGCCGAGGTCTCCGGGTCGGCCAATGCCCACAGCGCCGACACCGACTTCACCGGCGAGAAGGTCGCGTCGTAGCCGGACACGCCGCTGCGCACCGGACGCTGCGCCCGCACGATGAACCCGGACAGCTCGCGGGCGTCGAGCGGGTCGCGTCCGAAGCGATTGTGGAACGCCTCGCGTCCGACCTCCGTGCGCAGCTCGGCCCGCACTTCGGCCGGCACCGAGTCGGAAGCGGCGCGTCCGTGGGCAAGGTTCCAGTCGCCGATGCGCTGGATGAGCTCGATGCTGAAGTCGGTCATGCCCGGGTAGACCCCGTAGCGCTGGCCGAGCTGCATCGCGTCCCTGATGTCGCGGTCGGTGGCGCGGGTGAGAGCGGCGAGCCGCTCGGTGGCCAGTGGGTGATCACCGAGCCCGAACAGCGACAGCATCTCGTCGGCGGTCACGACGTCGCCGACCTGCAGACCGTCGATGCCGGCCAGACCGGAGCCGACCCAGTGCCCGGGCTTCTCGCCCTTCAGGCTGTAGTAGTCGGCCAGGCTCATGTGGCCCTTTTCGGTGGAGTCCATCGCCGCGACGTTGCGGGTGAAGTACTCGTAGCCGGTGCCGGCCGTCAGCTTGTGCAGGGTCATCACCATGGCCACACCTCCTCTCGCGCTGTCAGGGCCGAAGGTCCGTCGTTCCACTAAGCCGAAAAGTGACCCCCGATCCGGACACATCGGGCAACCTTCTTCGGACGAGCCACAGATCGAACCCCTGACAACTTCCCTAAGCCCAGGACCGCAGCGATCGGGACGCTCGAGCGCCGACATTTTCGGCATCTCTCAGCCCTCCCTTCTCCGCGGTCAGCGACGCGGTCGGTCGCAGTACCGGTCATTCCCTTAAGCCTTCGAAGGGGCCCGTTCCGGACAGGTTCAGCCAGAATTCGTCCGACCTGCTTGAGCAACAGGTGCGCCCGCCCGCGGGTTGCGGGAGGAGCTCTGGCGACTGAGACTCGTGGGCGAGGAGGCGAACAAGGAGCGATCCATCGAGCCCGAGCTGCTCGATCGCGCACTGGTGCTGAGCGGAGCGCGAACACGAGAGGAGGCGGTGACGGTTGCTCCGTGCGCGAAGGCAGAGGAGCGGTTGACTATCGATGAAATGGAGGCTGGCCTCCGCTATTCGAGAGCTCAGGTCTCAGGCGAGTCCGTGTCGCGGTGGACGTCCGGGCAGTCGACAAGGCAGCAGCCGCAGACTCGGCTGCCGTCGGAGAGGATTAGGTCGGCGTCGTTGGTACAGGCGCAGCCGGGCTTCTGACACTCACACCGGACGCCGCGTTCGTTCAGCTCGGCGTCACGTCAAGAGACTACGACGCCACGCTCTCGACCGGATGGAGGGCCAAGCGCCAAGTCGCCCGGGTGGGGACTTCATCGGGCGGTGAATGCCGTGGAAGGCTCACATGACGTGACATCCCACCTCCCCTTTGTCGCTGTGCTGCCGATCGCCGGCTGCGTTCTGGCGCTCCCAGCTGCGTCGCCGGTGGCCGCGCCTGCGCCGGTGATCATCGCGCCCACACCTACGAACACCGCCTCCTTACCCGGGGCGGACCGAGCAACACCGTTGGCGCCTGGCCCATCAGGTGCGGTTGATGCGTCCGCGCCACGCGGCGGGAGCAGGTGAGGGCGTGGACGACAGTCGCCAGCGCGCCATTGGTGTCGAGATGAACGGCCACGTCTGGGACGGAGCGAAGTGGGTGCCG
>JAGQUI010000405.1 GCA_020438595.1 Propionibacteriaceae bacterium
TCCAGCGCGCGGCGTTCAGGCCGGTGAGCACCTGGTCCTGCACGTTGAAGACGGCCCACACGGTGGTCATCACGGCCACCAGCGCGACCAGCACGCCGGCGGGGACGCCCACCTCCGGCAGGGTCACCGCCGCGACCAGGCCGGCGAGGGCGCCGGCGGCGAGGCCGATGCCAAGGGTGGCCAGGTAGGCGACCCGGACCAGCCGCGGACGGTGGGCGCCGGCGACGGGCAGCATCACGACCATCGCGCTGCCGATGCCGCTGGACGTGATCGCCGCGGCGGCCGTGAACACCGAGATCAGGGCCGCGTCCGCGCCGAGCACCTCGGGGGGCACGCGCAGCGCCGCGACGATCCAGAACACGAACCCGATCGCGGCCGTGGCGGCGTAGCCGCTGAACAGCCACAGCGAGTCGTTCCGGATCGCCCGGCTGACCGTCGCCGCCGGGTCCACCGTGGTCAGGGGTGCGCTCACGCGGGCTCCTCCACGAGGGACGCCAGCGGCTGCCGCGCAGTGACCGGGGCGGCGGGAACCACCCGGGCGCGAACGTAGCCGATGCCCGCGGCGAGCACGGACGCGACGATGCCCGCCGCGGCGGGAAGGCCGTGGCGGGGATGCCGGAGCTCCCGCAGCACCGCTGCGGGCAGGACGGTGCGGACGTAGCCGGTCTCGGTGGCCAGCGCGGCGCCCGCGCCGGCGTGCCGGGCGAGCGTGGCCTTGGACAGGCCCTCGCAGTAGCTGCGCTGGACGAGGTAGCCGAACCGGGTGCGTCCGGTGGTCACGTGGTGGTGCACCTGCGCGGTGGCGACGAAGCTGATCCGCGCGGCCGGGTCGCGGCGTCCGAGCAGCAGGCAGGCCTCGGTCTCCTCCCCGCCGACCGGGTAGGTGCCGACCCGGCCGAGGTCGACGTTGAAGCCGCCGATCTCACGCAGGGGCGCGGTGCGGAAGGCCATGTTGCAGCCCATCACGTTGCGCACGCGCTCGGGGGAATCGGGCTGGCCGTGGAAGCTGCAGCCGACCACCCACCACAGCTCCTCGGGGAGGTGGTCGGGACGGCCGGCGTCCGGCCAGACCGGGTGGGCGACCCCGCCGCTCGCCACGACATGGGGGTCGGCGAAGGGGGCGAGCAGGGCGTCCAGCCAGCCTGCGGAGGGGGTGGCGTCGTCGTCGAGGAAGGCGACCAGCTCGGTGCGCACCGCCTGCAGCGCGGTGTTCCGGGCGTCGGAGAGGCCGCGCCGGCCGCGGTTCGGCAGCACCCGCACCCCGGGCCAGCGGGCCGTGGCGCGTGCGAGCAGCTCGTCGTTGTGGTCGACCACCAGGACCACCTCGTGCGAGACGGGGTCGGCGTGCACGCCGTCGAGCGCCGACTCCAGCTCGGCCCAGCGGTCGAGGGTGTAGGCGCAGACGACGACGGTGACCCCGGCAGCGGTCATGCCACCGCCTGCACCCGGGACACGGTCGCGAACTCCTCGTCGAGGCGGGTGACGCTGGCGCGCCGCACCGGGCGGGCGCGCTCGGCGAGCACGGTGCGCAGCACCCGCAGGCCGTCGGTGACGGCATTCAGGTTGCTGGTGCCGAAGATGCGCAGCTTCTCGACGCTGGGCACCTCGGTGATCCTGAGGTTGTTCTGCACGAACCGGCAGTTCAGCACGGTCTCGATCTCGAAGCCGTCGCCCCACAGCATCTGGCCCGGTTCGGCGGGGAGCTGCGAGCTGGGGAGCTCGAGGTCGTCCAGGATGCGGGACCAGAAGGCGTTGTAGCCGTAGCACAGGTCGGTGTACCGCGCGCCGGTGAGCACGTTCACGAGCTGGTTGAGCCACCAGTTGCCGGAGCGGCGGACGTAGGTGATGTCCTCGCTGCCGCCACCGCGGGTGAACCGGCTGCCCTTGGCGACGTCGGCGCCGGCGATCAGCGCATTGACGAAGGCGGGGATCTCGGCCGGGTCGGCGGAGCCGTCCGCGTCGAACATGACGATGATGTCGCCGGTGGCCCGTTCGAAGCCGCAGACCAGGGCGTTGCCCTTGCCCTTTCGGGTCTGGGTGATGACCTCCACACCCGGGCGTACGGACTTGGCGACGGCGACGGTGTCGTCCACCGAGTGCCCGTCGACGACGATAATCTGGTGGACGTCCGGCAGTTGCGGGAGCATGACCTCGAGGTTCCGCGCCTCGTTGAGTGCCGGAACAATGATGGTCACGCTGGGCGCGACAGAATCGTGGTAGTGATGCATGAGTCCCCTCCGAGAACGAGGAAGCAACCCCCCCAGGCCACGTCCGCGCTCAGCAGTCCAGTCGAAATGAGTACGTTGTCGCAGTCCGTCAAACCCGCCGATGCTTCGGAGAACACGCCATTCGCCGAAACCAGGAAATCCATTGCGACGGGACAATCAAACTATGCCCCCGCGGGTACGCCAAGTCCTCAGGCGGGTGACCCTCCCGCGGGTGACACCCCTTGTGCATGCGGACATCCGAAGGCCGCGCACCAGCATTACCGGCCCGGCACGGACTGTTCGCTGTGCCCTCCGGGGGCCTGTCGGAAGTACCGTCGCGCGCGGCGTTGATCTCCCCGGGAATACCGCGTCCGGCTATTCCTCCGCCCGGAAGTACTCGCGCTCGAGCGTGCCGAGCAGCACACCGTCCGACTGCTGCAACAGGTCCGCCACGGTCGTGGCCGCGTCGACCGTCTCGCGCGTTTCCGACCACGACTGCCCGCCCGAGCGTCCGGTCATGTAGTCCAGGGCGTCGAGGTCGGTGGTGTGTTCGTTGGCGAACCCCAGCCGCAACGATGTCCGGCCCTCGTCCCTGGTGTAGTACGCGCTCCAGGACCAGCCGAAGTCGATCGGTGGCGGCGTGACGCCGGGCGTGGGCGTCTCGTAGGGATTCAGGCCGGTCTCGTACTGGTCTGCCAGTCCGGACAGGCCATCCCCGAAGTCGGGCTCCCACCCGTCCGCGACGAGGTCGGCGTGCAGTGCCCGT
>JAGQUI010000406.1 GCA_020438595.1 Propionibacteriaceae bacterium
GGTGGCGCACGCGGTCAGGGGCAGCGCGAGCGAGGCCAGGAGGAGCGCGGGGTTCCGCAGGGACAAGGGGGTGTGCAGCGTCATGGGCTCAACGCTAGGCAGGGCGCTGCTTCGGGCCCGCTAAGCCGATGTCAAGCCTTCCTCAAGCCTGAGGGGGCCGCCGCAGCTTCCGCTCGCTGCCGCGCCTGTCTAGCGTGTCCGTGCGGGATGTCGATCCGGGCGTCGCCCGTTCGTCGGACGGGTGGAGAGGAGCAATCATGGAATACCTGTTGCTGTATGCCGAGGGGATCGACGCCCTTCCCTACGACCCCGCCGAGGACAACATCGCCGAGTGGGTGGCCGACGTCGAGGCCCGCGGCGTCGCGGAGTACGGGGAGCGACTACGGCCGGGCCGGGACGCGACCAGCGTCCGGGTCCGGGACGGGAAGGTGCTGGTCACCGAGGGCCCGTTCACCGAGGCCAGGGAGTGGATCGGCGGCTTCGACATCATCGACTGCCGCGACCTCGACGAGGCGATCGAGATCGCGTCGAAGCACCCGGCGGCGCGGTTCGGTGCGGCGGAGGTGCGTCCGTTCATGACCTGGCCGGACGCGGAGCCCGGCTACCGGGTGGTGCCGGCCGACCTGCCGGAGCGGGCCACGAAGGGCGTCCGCTACCTGATGCTGGTGTGCGCGGACCCGACGGGCGAGAAGGACGGCCCCGACGATCCGAACCCGTGGGTCGAGGAGATGGACGGCCGGGGCGTGCGCCTGTTCGGCGAGGTGCTGCGGCCGACCTCCGACGCGACGCTGGTGCGCTCGCGCGGCGGCAAGGTGCTGGTCACGGACGGGCCGTTCGCCGAGGCGAAGGAGTGGATCGCCGGCCTCGACCTGCTCGAGGTGAGCGGGCTGGACGAGGCGATCGAGGTGGCCGCCGCCCACCCGATGGCCCGCGGCGGGCTGATGGTGCTGTGCCCGCTGTGGCCGTTCGACGTGGCCGACGACCACGTGGCGCGGGCCGCGCGGGAGGCGGCCGAACGCGGCGTCCGCACCGAGCCGGCGGTGGCGGGCTGACCGGCGGGCACCCGGGCGTCGAGGCCGCGGTCCGCTCGGCGTTCGAGACCGAGTGGGCACGGATCGTCGCCACCCTGATCCGGGTGACCGGCGACTGGGACGTGGCCGAGGAGGCGACGGCCGGCGCGTTCGAGCGGGCCGTCGCCACCTGGCCGCGGGACGGCGTCCCCCGCAACCCGGGCGCGTGGCTCACGACCGCGGCCAGGAACCTCGCGCTGGACCGGTTGCGCCGGCGCGGGGTCGAACGAGACAAGCTGCAGGAGTGGGCGGTGCAGGAACACGCGAGGGACCCGGGGTCGGTCGACCCGGCGGACGCGGCCGGCGAGCCGGACTGGGACGACCGGCTGCGGCTGGTCTTCACCTGCGCGCACCCGGCGCTGCCGCTGGAGGCGCGGGTGGCGCTCACCCTGCGCACCGTCGGCGGGCTGGGTACCGCGGAGGTGGCGCGGGCGTTCTTCACCAGCGAGTCGACGATGGCCCAGCGGGTCGTGCGGGCGAAGGCGAAGATCGCGCACGCGGGCATTCCGTACCGGGTGCCGCCGCCCGAGGCACTGCCCGAGCGGCTGGACGGGGTGCTCGCGGTGCTGTACCTCATTCACAACGAGGGCTACGCGGCCACCTCTGGGGCCGACCTGCAGCGTCCCGACCTCGCCGCGGAGGCGATCCGGCTGGGCCGGTTGCTGGTCGGCCTGCTGCCGGAGCCGGAGGCGGAGGGGCTGCTGGCGCTGATGCTGCTGCAGCACGCCCGCTCGGCAGCGCGGGTCGACGCTGCGGGCGACCTGGTGACGCTGGAGGAGCAGGACCGGTCGCGGTGGGACGCGGACGAGATCGCCGAGGGGCTTCGACTGCTGGCGGCGCCGTCGGCCGGGCGGGGACCGTACCGGGTGCAGGCGGAGATCCAGGCGGTGCACGCGCGGGCGGCGTCCGCGGCGGACACGGATTGGCGGACGATCCTCGCGTGCTACGACGAACTACCCGACACGCCGTTCGTGGCACTCAACCGGGCAATCGCGCTGGGCATGGCGACACGGCCGTCGGCGGGCCTGGACGCGCTGGCGCAACTCGCGGCGTCCGGGACGCTGGCGGGCTACCACCTGCTCCCCGCGGCCCGGGCCGACCTGAGCCGGCGGGCCGGGCGGCGGTCGGACGCGGTGGCGTTCTACACCGAGGCGCTCGCGCTCGCACCCACGGACCCCGAGCGGCGCTATCTGGAGCGACGCCTGGATGAACTGGGCCGCTGACTCAGCCCATCGTGTCGACGTTGAGGATGTTCCCGTCCGGGTCGGTGAACCACACCCCCTTCATGCCGTTCCCGAAGTCGGCGACGCCGTCGGTCCAGGTTCCGACCGGCAGGTCGAACGTGTCGAAGTCCACCCCCTTGCCGCGGAGGTCGCCCACGATGGCCTCGAAGTCCCCGGACGGGACGTTGAAGGACATCGACGTGGCCTTGTTCGTGCCGGCGAAGCTGGACGGGTAGACCAGGAAGCTGCTGTTCCCGGCGCGGTAGAGCACCCCTTCGGCGACATCATCTGCGGGCGTGAAGCCCAGCGTCCCCTCGTAGAACTCCCGTGCGCGCGCCAGATCGGCGGTGGCGAGCGTGGGCATCGGAGCGTGGTCGGCGAGCATGAGACACCTCCCGTGGCCCGGCACCCCCGGCCGAGCCGCTCCCAGCAGGCTAGGCCGACCGGACGGCGGCGGCGCGGGTCACTTGTACGCATCCACCCCGGGCGCATGGGGACGTCGGCCGCCCGTTCTGACCGTTCGCTGAGGAGCGGCCCCACTCGCCGGTCCCTGAGGAGCGGGCACCACTTCTGCCCGGTCCCTGAGGAGCCCGGCGCACCCCTCCCACGGTCCCCGAGGAGCGAGCTCTCCCCTGACCGGTCCCTGAGGAGCGAGCGCCAGCGAGCGTC
>JAGQUI010000407.1 GCA_020438595.1 Propionibacteriaceae bacterium
GATCCGGGCCAGGGACGTGCGCGAGGCGATCACCCGGCGCGACCGGGCCGCGCAGGCGACCCCCGCGGCGCCTGCGGCCGCTGCGGCTGCCCCGGCTGCCGTGCCCGCTCCGGTGTCGATGCCGGCCGCCCCGGTGCCCGCGCAGACCGGTGAACTGCTCGGCGACGACAGGATCCGCCGGATGCGGGTGGCGACGGCCAACGTGATGAACGCCAGTGCGGCGATCCCGCAGTTCACGGTGTTCCGGGTGCTCGACCTCGGCCGGCTCGCCCGGGCCCGCGAGACCTCGCTGAAGGGGATCAGCTGGACGTCCATCCTGGTCCGCGCGTACGCCCTGGTGCTGCGGGAGATGCCGCAGTTGAACGGCTACTGGGTGGGCGCCGGCGTGCAGCGCAACGACCGGGTCGGCGTCTCGCTGGCCGTGGACACCCCGCAGGGCCTGCTCGCGCCCGTGGTCAGCGATCCCGACCAGATCACGCTGCGGCAGCTCGACCGGGCCGTCCGGGAGCTGGCCGAGACCATCAAGGGTGGCCAGATCGACCCGAACCTGTTCGCGGGCGGCACCGGCACGGTGTCGAACCTCGGCGGCATGGGCGTCGACCGGTTCAACGCGCTGCTCACGCCGCCGCAGGCCACCGCGCTCTCGCTGGGCGCCGTGGGCCGTCGTCCGGTGGTGGACGCGGACGGGGAGCTCACCGTGCAGATCGCCTGCGAGGCCGGACTGACCGTGGACCACCGGGCGGCCGACGGCGCCGACGCGGCCCGTGCGCTGGACCTGATGCAGACCTTCCTGCAGGATCCCGTGCTGCTGCTCGCCTAGTAGGCTGCGTAGGTCGGCCGGACGAAAGGGGCGTGAGGGCATGCCGTCCACACGGTCGCTCGACGTGCTGGTCGCAGCCGCGCGCATGTACTACGAAGAAGGACGATCCCAGCGGAGCGTCGCGCATGCCCTCGGCATCTCGGAGTCCGCCGTGTCGCGCACCCTGGCCGCGGCCAGGGACGCCGGCGTGGTTCGCATCATCATCCACGACCCGAGGCTCGAGGTCGACCGGGTGGCGCACCTCGAGGCGCGCCTGGAACGGACCTTCGGGCTCGCCGGGGCGTGGGTGGGCACCGGCGCCGCCGACCTCGGCCCGACCGAGGTGGTGGCCAAGCTCGGCGCCCAGTTGTTCGCCGACCGGCTCTGGTCGATGCGCCGGGTGGGCCTGAGCTGGGGGTCGACCATCGCCCGGCTCGTCGAGGTGGTCGAGCCGCTGGCCGCCCCGCCCGACCTCGAACTGCTGCCCCTGGTGGGCGGCTCGTCCGCCCTCGACACCGCGCCGTCCGGCACGACCTCGCTGTACACGCTGGCCCAGAAGCTCGGTGTCCGGGCCCGCCGGATCGACGCGCCCGCGATCACGGAGTCGCCGGAGACCTGCGCCGCGATCCTGCGCGAGTCCAGCGTCCGCAGCGCCCTCGAGCTGGCCGCAACCGTCGACACCGCGTGGGCGGGCATCGGCTCAGTGGGGGTCGCCGGCGGCAGCAGCGAGCGGCTGCTGGCCGCGATGCGGCTGACGCCGCAGGAGCGCGAGGAGGTAGCGGCCCGCGATCCGGCCGGGGACTTCTGCGGCCGCTTCTTCGACGATGCCGGCGTCCCCCTCACCGGACCCACCTCGACCCGGGTGATCGGTGTCGACTTCGACGACCTGCGCCGGATTCCGACCGTGGTCGGCCTGGCCGGGGGCACGGCGAAGGCCCGCGGCGTGCTGGCCGCGCTCCGAGCGGGCGTGATCGACGTGGTCGTCCTCGACGCCGAACTCGCCACCGAGGTACTGCGCCGCGCGCAGTCCTGACGGCTCCCGCGTCCGCCTATACTGCGAGGCGTGTCTGAACCAGTGGTGGCGGTCGTCGTGGCCGCTGGGTTGGGCCGTCGCTTCGGCGGCACGAAGCCGAAGCCGACGTTGCGGATCCTCGGCCGCGCGGTCGTCGCGGTCGCCGTCGAGGGACTGGCGGCGGGCGGCTGCACCGACGCCGTGGTGGTGATCAACGGCAACGTCTCCCACCTGTTCAAGGCGGCCCTGATGGGTTCGCCGATCCCGGTGATCACGACGGCCGGCGGCGACACCAGGCAGCAGTCGGTGCAGTGTGGCCTCGACGTGATCCGAAACCACCCGAGGCTGTCGAAGGCGAAGGTCGTGCTCGTGCACGACGCGGTCCGCCCGATGATGCCCGCCTACGTGATCGAGAACGTGATCAACGCGGTGCGCGAGGGTGCGCCCGCGGTCGCGCCGGTCGTCCCGGTGACCGACAGCATCCGGGTGGTGCCGAACGGGGACGAGGACGAGAACGCGCCGTTCGACCGGTCCCGGCTGCGCGCCGTCCAGACGCCGCAGGGGTTCGACCTGCAGGTGCTGCTGGAGAGCCACGCCAGGATGGCCGAGCAGGGCCTGGACTTCACCGACGACGTGTCCTGCTGCGAGAGCAACGGCCACCCGGTGACGCTCGTGCCGGGCTCCCGGATGGGCATGAAGATCACCGAGCCCGCCGACCTCACCGTGGCCCGCGCGCTCTGGCGCGTCCGGGCCAGCCTCGGGCACCACTCCGGCAAGCGGTTCTGGCGCCAGTGGCACGGCAAGGAGCTGACCAAGTGATCCGGGTGGGCGTCGGCACCGACGTGCACGCGTTCGAGGCCGGCGTCCCGCTGTGGGTCGCGGGCCTGGCCTTCCCCGGTGAACCGGTCGGGCTGGCCGGGCACTCGGACGGCGACGTCGCAGCCCACGCCGCCTGCGACGCGCTGCTGTCGGCCGCGGCGCTCGGCGACATGGGGTCCAACTTCGGCACCGACCGTCCCGAGTGGTCCGGGGCCAGCGGGGTGGCCTTCCTCGGCGAGACCGCGCTGCGGGTGCGGGCCGCCGGCTTCCGGATCGAGAACGTGGCGATCCAGGTGATCGGCAACCGTCCCCGGCTGGCGGCCC
>JAGQUI010000408.1 GCA_020438595.1 Propionibacteriaceae bacterium
GGTCTGGCGCTGGGCCAGCCCCAGGTCGGTGAGCTCGCGGCGGAGCCGGGCGGCCTCCGCCCTGCGCTCGGGAGTCGGCTCCTCCCGCAGCGACTGGGACAGCGCGCGCAGCCGCTGGGTGAGGTCGGCCTGGTGCGGGTCCGCGGGCGGGCGGACGACCGGAAGGCCCAGGCTGGTCCAGCGCTCGAGGGTGCGCAACACGTCGGACGGGCCCCGCCGCGCGGCCAGGTCGAGGTCGAGTTCGGCCAGCCGCAGGCTGAGCACCTTGCGCGCGGCCCGCGAGTCCAGGGACGCGCTCACCGCCTGGCTCGCGGCGAGGTCCGCCGCGGCCCGGGCCAGGCGCGGACGGGGCGATCGCCCGGCCGCCACGTCGGTGAGCGCTGCGGCGTAGACATGGCGCAGGTGGATCACCAGTCCGTGCGACTGCCGCGGGTACCGACGCAACGCCGCCCGGGCCGCCTCCGGACGGCCCAGCCGCGCCGCCGCCTCCGCTGCCACGGCGATGCTGCGGGCGACCAGGTCGCTGTCGCCGAGCTCACGGGCGATCTGCTCGTGCCGCAGGGCGCCGTCCAGCACGGCCGGCAACGGACGCCGACGGCTCAGGTCGCAGTCGAGCGTGACGAGCTCCGCCCGCGCGACGGGTCCGGCGGCGCCGAGGCGCCGAAACCTGGTCCGGGACGCGCGGGCCGCCGCGGCCGCCTCGTCGAAGGAGCCGGTGAGCCGGAGCAACTGTGCCCGCTCACGGTCGATCTCGGCGCGCAGGATCCGGTCCACCCCGGGACGGCACATCGCCTGCGCACGGTCGAGGGTCTCGATCGCGTCGTCGAGCAGCCCGGCCTCGCCCAGCACCCTGGCGAGGTCGAACAGCGACGGCCCGCGGAACACCTCCGCGGGGAGCTCCTCGGCGGCGGCGATCGTGGCGAGCGCCCCCGGCAGATCGCCGGTCAGGTAGAGCGCGTAGCCCCGGTTGTGCTCCGCCATGAACTCGTGACGGACGTCCCCGGCTTCCCGCGCGAGACCCGAAGCGGCCGAGAAGTGGCGGGCGGCGTCGTCCGCGCGCCCGAGTTCGAAGCTGATCATGCCGAGGGTGAGGTGGGTGGTCGACTTCTCCAGCGACGTGAACCAGCCCGGTTCGTCGACCACCACCTGCAGTTCTGCGGCCGCCGTCGCGAAGTCGCCGCTGCGCCCGAGGATGTGGCCGCGCTGACAGCGGTAGCGGGCGACCAGTTCGGGGTCGTCGGCCGCCAGGCGCCGAGCGTCCGCGAGCACGCCGAGCGCCGCGTCCAACCCGCTGGTGGCGAACTCGGTCAGCGCGAGCGTGAGCAGGCAGGCGACCCGGACGGACTCGGTTTCCGGATCGGCGGGTGCGTCCAGCGGGGGCAGCTGGCGCAGGGCTTCACGCAAGGTCCGGGCGGCGCGGACGGGCTGCCCGGCCGAATGGTGCGCCAAGCCCGTGAGCCGCAGCTCCCGGGCCCGGGCGAGCGGTTCGTCGCCCGCTGGCGGAAGGTTCGTCAGATCTCCATCGACGGGGTGATCACCGGCCGGTAGCCCTCGCGACGGACGACGAAGTGGACGTGGCCCCGCGGCACCTCGTCGAGTGAGAAGCGGCCGCCGTCATCGGCGACGGCGGTGCGGGTGACTCCCTCCGCGACCGCGTCCACCTCGGCGCCGGGGCTGGTCACCCAGCCGTCGATCCGGGCGTGATGGGCCGACACGACGGTGGTGACCATCAGGCTCAACGACCCGCTGGTGAAGGTGACCGAGTCGGTCTCCTCGCCACGCATCCCGACCAGTTCGCCGCGGGTCAGCTCGGCGATGTCGGCCTCCAGTTCGGCGACGGCCAGGCTGAAGTCGATCTTCTCCAGCAGGTCGGACGGCATCGGGTCGATCGTCGCGTAGAGCGTGGCGAGCTGCGTCAGGATGCGCTCGTCGGTGGCGTCGAGGAGCTCCTCGGCTCCGGGAACGAAGTCTTCGGGCATCTCAGGCCTCCCAGGCGGGGTCGGAAAGGAGTGCGGCGCGCAGCTTGGCCAGGCACCGGCCCCGGGTGGGTCCGATGCTGCCCACCGGCATGCCGAGGGTGGTGGCGACGCTCGCGTAGTCGGGGGTGGCGGCGAAGGCGATCACCCGGAGCAGGGCCCGGCACCGTTCGGACAGTTCGTTCACGTGCCGCCACAGCACGCGCTGCTCGTCGGTCCGGAGGGCCGCCTCCTCGGGCGTCGCCTCGTCGATGGTGTCCGGCACGCCGGCGTCCGGGACGGTCTCGCGTCCGGCCAGGCGCATCAGCCGCCAGGTCTCCCGCTTCACCGTCACCACCAGCCAGGACACCACCCCCTTCGGGTCGGCGATGGTCTCGGCGCCGTCCACCAGGCGCAGCCAGGCGGTCTGGATCGCGTCCTCGGCCACCTGCTGCGGCGCGCGCTGGCTGCGCGCGGTGTGCCACAGCAGCGGTGTCAGCAACCCGACCAGGTCGCGCAGCCGATCGCGGTCACCGTCCCGGTAGTCGGTGAACGCGGCAGCGGCCTGCGCGCCGAGGGGAGCAGTGGTGTTCACGAGCGAACCACCTTGTCGAAGGCGGCTCGGCCACGCTTGAGCATCGCCTCGAGGCTGACGTCCTCGGTGCCGAGCCGGACCAGGAGCTGCGCGAGCTGGCCGGCCACGACGGGCGTGGCGAAGGAGGTGCCGCTCCAGACGCCGAAGCCGCCGGCGAAGTCGTCGAGATCGATCGTGGCCCGGTTCGGCGGCGCCGCGAGAGTGCCGTCGGCGACGGCCTGCCGGCCCGTCTCGTCGAGGGTGTCCACCCCGGCCACCTCGGTGCCGGGTTGCACGGCGGCGTTCTGCGGTACCGGCAGCGTGGAGACGATCGCGGCGCCCGTGCGGTAGGTCTTCACCCACCTGCCGGCGTTGGAGAACAGCGCGACCGTCGAAGTGTTGGGATTGAGCGATCCGACG
>JAGQUI010000409.1 GCA_020438595.1 Propionibacteriaceae bacterium
GGTCGCCGCCACAGCCGAGGACGGCGATCCGGCGGCCCGGCGGCAGCGCGGCCAGGGCGGCACCGACCGCCTCCGGCGTGTGCGCGAAGTCGACCACGACGCCCGGGGCGCCCGCGCCCAGCTCGACGCGCTGCATCCGGCCCGGCACGAACGCGTCGGCGAGGCCCGGCAGCGCCCGGTCGAGGTCGACGCCGGCGGCCTCCAGCATCGCAACGGCCGTGGCGGCGTTGCGCAGGTTGAACTCGCCCAGCAGGCCCAGCCGGAACTCCCGCTCCCCCGCCGGCGTGCCCAGGCGGACGCTGCTGGTGCCGTCGGGGGCGAGTTCGATCGCGAGCGGACGGTAGTCGCCGTCGGTGCCGGTGGTGACCAGCCGCACGTCCGAGCCGCTCAGCTCATCGGCCAGCCGGGCCCCGTACGCGTCGTCGATGTTCACCACGGCGACCCGGCAGCGGCCGTCCCGGAAGAGGCTGGCCTTGGCCTGGAAGTAGTCCTCCTGGTCGGCGTGGAAGTCCAGGTGGTCACGACCGAGGTTGGTGAAGCCCGCCACGTCGAAGACCAGCCCGTCGACGCGGTGCAGCGCCAGCGCGTGCGAGGACACCTCCATCGCGACCGCGTCCGCGCCGTGCTCGGCGAGGTAGGCCAGCAGCGCCTGCAGGTCGGGCGACTCGGGAGTGGTGACGGTCGTCCGGCCCGACTCGACCCGCTCGCCGGCCAGCGCGAACCCGATCGTGCCGATGGTGCCCACCCGGTGCCCGGCCGCGGCCAGCGCCGCGGCGAGCAGGAAGGTGGTACTGGTCTTGCCGGTGGTGCCGGTCACGCCGTACAGGGCCAACCGGTCGCCGGGGCGTCCGTACACCTCGGCCGCGACGGCGGCCATCCGTCCGCGCGGGTCGGGCACGACCACGACGGGGACCGCGAGGCCGCCCAGCAGGCCGGCGCCCTCTGCGTCGGTGAGCACCGCGGCCGCACCGGCCTCGACGGCCTGCCCCGCGAACCGGGCACCGTGCGTGGCCTGCCCGGGCAGGGCAACGTAGAGGTCACCGGGACGGACGCCGCGCGAGTCCAGGCTGACCCCGGTGACGGGCACGTCCGCCGCTCCCGGCAGGATCGCCGAGAGCAGCGTCCCCGGGGTGCCGGACGGACGCAGCACCGCGGGCGAGGTGGTCATGGGCGGTTACTCTAACTTCTTCTTCGGGCCCACCGGCAGGTGCGGCACCTTGCCCGTCGACTGCGGGACGCCGTAGCGGGCGAGCGCGAGCGAGATGATGTCCTGCACGGCCGGGCCGGCCACGGACGAGCCCGACGACCCGCGCGTGGGGGTGTCCACGACCACGTAGGCCAGCAGCTGCGGGTCGTCCACCGGTCCCACGCTGATCGCGGAGGTGACCAGGCCGCGGAAGCAGTGGCAGGCCTGGTTGTACTTGCGCGACGTGCCGGTCTTGGCACCGACCCGGTAGCCCTGCACGTCGAAGGTGTGGCTGGTGCTCTGCTGGGCCATCGTCTCCATCATCGACATCATGTCTGCGGCGACCTCGCTCGACACGACGCGGTGCGGCTCGGCCACGGTCGGCTCGACCGTCGTGCCGTCGGCCTGGGTGATCGACTTGATCAGCCGGGGCGGGTTGTAGACGCCGCCGTTGGCCAGCGCGCCGACCGCCGCGGCCTCCTGGATCATCGTCACCGACACCGCGCTGCCACCGAAGGCGAGCCCGTCGCGGGCGTAGTCGGGCATGTCCGCGGCGGGCAGCACGCCGGCCGACTCGCCCGGCAGGCCGATGCCGGTCTTCTGGCCGAGCCCGAAGCTGGCGTAGTAGTCGTGCAGCGCCTTCTTCTCTGCCCTGCGGGCGAGGATGATCGTGCCGATGTTCGAGGAGTTCGCCAGTACCCCGCGCGTGTACAGGTAGATCGTGCCGTGCGCCATCGCGTCGGTGATGTACTGGTCGCCGGACTTGATCCGCGAGGGGATCCGGACCACGTCGGTCGGGCTGGTCAGGCCCATGTCCATCAGCGAGGCGATGGTCAGCAGCTTCTGCACGCTGCCCGGCGTGTAGGGGTCGGTCACGGCCCGGGCCGGCACGTTCTTCTGGTCGGCCTTGCCCGCCTCGTTGGGGTCGAAGGTCGGGTACTGCGCGAGCGCGAGGATCTCGCCGGTGAGCGGGTTGGTCACGATCGCGAAGGCGCGCTTGGCGTTCGACTGCCGGACCCGGTCGCCGAGGATCTGCTCGACCTGCCACTGCAGGCCGTTGTCGATGGTGAGCTGGATGCTGCGTCCGTCCACCGGCTCCACCAGCGCGTTGTCGCCGAGCGGGATGCGCCCGTTCGGCGAGACCTCGTAGGCCTCCTTGCCGTCCGTGCCGGTGAGCACGGTGTTGAACGCGTACTCCAGGCCGCTGGCACCGACGCCACTGCTGTTCACCGCGCCGATCACGTTCGCGGCGAGCACGCCGTTCGGGTAGACCCGGGACGACTCGTTGATGTCGCTCAGGCCGACCAGCTTGTCGGTGCTCATCGCGGTCTGGATCTGGCGGTAGGTGGCCGCCGACACCCCCTCGGCGATCTTCTGGTAGGACTCGCCCTCGCCGGTCTTGGTCAGCTTCGGCAGGTAGTCCTCGGGGGTTCCGCCCACGAACTGCACCAGGATGGCGGCGATCTTCTCCGGGGCCGCCGCGGCGGCGACCTTGTCGGAGTCGGTCATCGGGGCGCTCATCCGGCCGTTGGTGCGGATCATCCGGGCGTCCGCCATGATCCGCACGGTGCCCTGGGTCTCGGCGAGCACGTCGCCGTTGCGATCGAGGATCGCGCCGCGCAGGGCCGGCAGCACGTGGCTGACGGTCATCTGGTCCGCGGCCTGCTCGGCCACGCTGCTGGCGTCGATCGCCTGCACCTGCACCGCGCGTCCCGCGGCCAGCGAGAACACCACGGCCACGACGATCAGCAG
>JAGQUI010000040.1 GCA_020438595.1 Propionibacteriaceae bacterium
GGCAACATCCCGGCCCCCGCGGCCGCCTGGGTGCTCGGCGTGGCCGCGGCCGGCGGCGTCCGGGTGGTGCTGGAGCCGGTGAGCGTGGCGAAGGCCGCCCGCATCGCACCGCTGCTGCAGCCCGCGCACCCCGTGTTCGCTGTCACCCCCAACGTGGACGAGCTGGGCGCGCTGGTGGGCCGCACCGTGGCCGCCGACACCGACGACATCGCCGCCGCCGCGGCCGAACTGCACGCGCGCGGTGTCGCCCATGTCTGGGTGAGCCGCGGGGCCGCGGGCAGCCTGCTGGTGAGCGGGGGAGAGACGCTGCCGATCGCCGCCGTGCCCGCCCGCGTGATCGACGTCACCGGCGCAGGCGACGCCATGACCGCCGGCTTCGTGCGGGCCCTGCTCGCGGGTGAGGAGCCCGCGACCGCGGCCCGGCACGGCCACCTCGCCGCAGCCCTCACCGTGGCCAGCGGCCACACCGTCCGACCAGACCTGGGTGTCGCGTTCGCCGCGGCGCTCGCCGAATCCGAAGCCGTTTCCGAAGGAGCCAGACCATGACCGCACCGCACCCGATGCTCGCCGTAGCCGAGGAGGTGCGTGACGCCCTCGCATCCGGGACGCCCGTGGTGGCGCTGGAGTCGACGATCATCAGCCACGGCATGCCGTACCCGAGGAACGTGCAGACCGCCCGTGAGGTCGAGCAGATCATCCGGGACGGCGGTGCGGTGCCGGCCACGGTCGCCGTGCTCCACGGCATTCCGCGGATCGGACTGGACGACGCCGAACTCGACCTGCTCGGCTCGGACGAGCACGTGCGCAAGGTGAGCATCCGCGACCTGCCCCACGTCGTCGCTCGCGGCGAGCACGGCGCGACCACCGTGGCCTCCACGATGCGGCTGGCCGCGCTGGCCGGGATCCGGGTGTTCGTCACCGGCGGCCTGGGCGGGGTGCACCGCGGTGCCGAACGCTCGATGGACATCTCGGCGGACCTCACCGAACTGAGCCTCACCGACGTGGCCGTGGTGAGCGCGGGGGTGAAGTCGCTGCTCGACATCGGCCGCACGCTGGAGGTGCTCGAGACCCTGGGCGTTCCGGTGATCACGGTCGGGTCGGACGACTTCCCGTCCTTCTACTCGCGCTCGAGCGGCTTCGGTTCCCCGCTGCGGATGGACGCCGCGGACGAGGTGGCGCGGGCGATGAAGGCGAAGTGGGACCTCGGCCTGGCCGGGGGGCTGGTGATCGCGAACCCGATCCCGGTGGAAGAGGAGATCCCCGAGGCCGAGATCGGCGCGCTGATCGCCACGGCCGTCGCCGAGGCGGACGCCAAGGGCATCACCGGCGCCGCGATCACGCCGTACCTGCTGGGCCGGATCGTCGAACTCTCCGGCGGGGAGTCCCTGCGGGCCAACATCGCCCTGGTCAAGGACAATGCCCGGCTCGGCGCCGCGATCGCGGTGGCGTACGCTGGACTGCGCGACTGAGGCTTCAGTCGTCGTCGACCAGCAGGTCGACCTCCTCCTCCAGCTCCTCCGCCTCGGCCACGGCGTGACCGGTGCCACGTGGGCGTCCGGCACGAACCCACGACCAGTACAACCCGGCCGCGACCACCGCGGTCGCGGTCAGCGAGCCGATCGCCGCGGGACGGGTCAGGTTCGCGACCAGCGTGAAGGCCACCACGAGGGCGGCGACCGCGTTCAGGACGACCCACCATGGCCGCCGGTCGTGCAGGGAGAACCGGGCCATCGCGAGCAGGCCCATCAGGAAGCTGACGAACACCGCGACCGCGTAGAACAGGACGAGTTCCTGGTCGCGCGCGCCGGCGGCGAAGACCACGGCCGCCGAGACGACCATGAACACGACGACGCCGATCACAGGGACATGGTGCACGTTGGTGCGGCCGAGCACGGCGGGCAGCACGCCGTGGGCGGTGCCGTCGGCGTTCTGCTTGCGGGCCAGCGCCTTCAGCAGGCCGGGCCCGGCCTGGAACGAGGACGAGGCCGCGGACAGCAGCAGCAGTGCGGTGGTGGCCTGGAAGGCGGCGAACACGCCCGGACCGTCCGCCACGCGGGCGAGTTCGGCGACCAGGGTGGTGTCGTCGTGCGGCACCGTGATGCCGAGGTGGACGACCGCGGCAGTGATCGAGAGGGTGAGCACGCCGACGATGCCGAGGGTGAGCCACAGGGCCCAGCGGCCGAAGGCCCGGCGTCCGTCGTTGTCCAGCTGGGCGAGCTGCGCGATCGCGGACGACGGCGCCTCGACGCCCGTGGCGAGCGCCATGGCGACCGGGAAGGCGAGCGCGACTGACAGCGGCGCCGATGCCACCGGGTGGACGACCACGACGCCGGCCGGCTCGCCGACCACGGGCAGCAGCACCGCCACCGCGGTGACGATGAAGGCCATGGTGAGCAGCGCGAAGACGGCGCGTCCGAGGTGCCCGAACCACATCAGGCCGGCGACGAGCAGCAGCAGGCCGAGGGCGAGGGGGATCCGCCACGGGGCCAGGCCCGGCAGGTAGGAGATGATCGCGGACGCGCCCGCGGACACCGAGATCGAGATGGTCAGCACGAAGTCGACGATCAGGGCGCCCATCGGGATGAACGCGAAGCCCTCGCCGAACGCCGCGCCCGCGGCCGCCGCGGAGCCGCCGCCCTCGGGGAAGCGCGCCACCAGCTGGTGGTAGCTGGCCACCACGAGCGCGACCACTGCGACGACCGCCAGCATGGCCGGCATCAGCAGCGCCAGGTTCCCGTCCAGCGCGCGCAGGGCGGCCTCGATCGCGTACGCCACCGACGACACCGGATCCGCCATCACCGAGAACGCGAACGCGACCAGCAGTGCCGTGCGGCCGTGCACCAGCCGGACGAGCGCGCGTTGCGGTGGCGGAGTGGTCTGCGTCGACGCCATGCGCGGGCACCGCCTTTCCTGCGGCGCTGGCACGTCGCGTGGGGAGCAATCCAACCCAGACTACGACTTTCGGCCTCGGCGGGCCGAGCGGGACCAGCTCGCGAAAGGGTGGGCCGGGTCAGGTCGGAGCCGGCTCTGGCCCCGGGGGAGGAGCTTGTGCGACTACCTGCTTATCAGGGCGTTGACAAGCGCCCCTGCCGTCCCGGCGAGCACGACCAGAATGCCGGCGACGACCATCACCGAAGCGGCGACCGAGGCCGACTGGTCCGCTGTCGCTGCGGCTCGAGCCGCGATCACGACGCCGCCGGCGACCAGCAGCGCTCCGGCGATACGCACCCGACGTCCGGGGTGCCTCCGGGCGGGCTCGGGATTGGCCCGCTGCCGTGTCCGGTCAGGGCTGCGTCCGTCTCGCGGAGGAGTTGCTGCACCTCGGGCTCGGCGCCGGCCACGACGGTTCCCCAGGCCGGGTGATCGAGTTGCATCAGTCCGGCCCTCGTCACCATCAGCGCCTGCTCGACCTGTCGCGGATCGCCGCGGTGGCGCAAACCATCGGACGCCGCCTGCAAGTCGGCGCGCAGATCGACGAGCCGGGCTTCGAGAGAGTCGCTCATACCCGTGAGCGTGCCGGGACAAGGTGAAGTGATGGTGAAATTGGACAGACCAGAACGGAACCCGCGCCGTCCGGGTGGATGCCCGGGCTAGGACTGCGGCGACCCGGGCTCGGCCGGCCGCGTCCCGCGGACGATCAGCCAGGCCGCGAGCAGGGAGAGCGCGTAGCCGACACCGGCACTGATCGGAGCGATCAGCGGCAGGCCGTCAACGAAGTAGAGCACGAACGGCGGCCACAAGCCCAGAATGGACGCGACCTGGATGCCCGCCACCCACTGCGCGGGCCGGCGGCGGCCGTGCCAGGCGAACGGCAGCAGGATCAGCGTGGCGAGTGCGGACAGCGGGCAGAAGATCGCCAGGAAGATCACCAGGACGTCCCAGGCCGTCCCGTCCAGGCCGATCTCGGAGACCGCGGGGATCGCATCGAGCACGGTGAACAACGCGGCGAGGACGAGGCCGATCCGCAAGGAGCGAGGACGCCGCGGGCCTGCGCCTGCGAACGCCGCGGTAGCGGGTGAGAGGGTGGACATATCGACTCCTTCGGAGAGTAGTGACGGGCGCCGGGGCGACCCTGGGACGAGCCTGCCCGGGTCGGCGTCCGGCCCACAGGGGTCGCGATCCCGGTCGGCCGGGAGATCGCCGGGAGGATCCTCCCGGGCCGGCTGGGGGCTGTGCCCTACAACCGGGCCCACCGACCGGGGCAGAATGCCGCCATGGCTGGTCCCATCCGCGTGCTCGTCGCCGACGACCACCCGATCGTCCGGGGAGGGTTGGTCGCACTGCTGGGCACGCTGGCGGACGTCGAGGTGGTCGGGGAGGCCGCCGACGGCGCGGCGGCGGTCAGGGAGGCGCTGCTGTCGCGCCCGGACGTGGTCATCCTTGACCTGCGGATGCCGGTGCTCGACGGCGTCGGAGCCGCACGCCGGATCGCACGTGACCTGCCGGACACCGCCGTCCTCGTGCTGACCATGTTCGACGAGGACGACCTGGTCGCCGACGCCCTGGCCGCCGGGGCGCGCGGCTACCTGTTGAAGGGTGCGGAGCCCGAGGAGATCGAGCGGGCCATCCGCGGCGTGGCCGGCGGCTCGGCGGTGCTGGCCCCGCAGATCGCCGACCACGTGCTGGGGCGCGTCGCGCGGGCCCCGGTCACTGATCCGTTCCCCGACCTGACCGCACGGGAGCGTGAGGTGCTGCACCTGATCGCCGAGGGCGCCTCCAACCCCGAGGTCGCCCACCGCCTCAGCATCGCCCCCAAGACCGTCGGGAACCATGTCTCGGCGATCTTCCTCAAGCTCGGCGTCGCGACGCGGGCCGAGGCGATCGTCCGGGCCCGGAACGCGGGGTACGGGACATGATCGTGCGCCGGGTCGGCATCGTGCTGGCGGTGCTCCTGTCGCTGACCGCGCTGGTGCCCGCGCTCGACATCGGGCCCGACCCTGCCACCGGCGAGGTCGGCGTTGTCCCGATCGCGGCTGCCGTGCTGACCGCCGCCATCGCGATCGTCGTGGTCGGGCTGGCGGTCCCGGCCTGGCGCGGCGTCGAGAGGGCGAACCTCAGCATCGGGATCGCGCTGCTCACCGGCATCCTGGCCTCGCTGCCCGCCTTCTTCGCGCCGGCGGAGGTCGTGCCCGCGGGGGGCGTCGTCGCGGCCGCCGTGGGCACGCTGGTCACGATCACGATCGTCGCGATGCTGGTGGTGACCACGTCGATGCTGGCACTGCGCGCGTTGGCGATGGTGATCGTGATCGTGGTGTTCGCCACCACGGTGTCGGTCCTGCTCACCGTGGTGCCGGCGCAGGCCGAGCGGCTCGTCCAGACGGTCACGGCGGTCGCGGTGGTACTGGCCTACGCGCCGATCGTGGCGTTGCTGCGCCGCACCGTCGGCCGGGCACTGTACGGCGGCCGGATCGACCCGGCGGCGACCGCCTGGCTCGTGGGTGACCGGGTGGGCGGGGACTTGGACGTCGTGGCCGCCGCCGTGACGGACGCGGCCCGTGCGTTGCGGCTACCTCGGCTCGACCTGCTCTCGGGGGAGCGCCTGATCGCCTCCGGCCTCTCGCCGGTGCGCGCCGGGGGCGTGGTGGTGACCGTGTCGCCGGGTGCCGCCGACGGGCTGCCGACCGGTCCGGATGCGCTGTCGTTCCGGGTCACGCTGCGGGCCGGGGAACGCCACCTGCACAACGACGACCGGGCCGCGCTGCACCTGGTTGCGTTGCCACTGAGCCTGCTGGCCAGGGAGAGCGCCCTCCTCGCGGAGGTCCGTGCGGCCAGGGCCGCCCTCGCCGACGTCCGCGAACGCGAGCAGCTGGCACTGCACCGCGACCTCCACGACGGCCTCGGCCCGCTGCTCACCGGTGCGGTGATGCGCGCGGACGCCGCCCGCAACCTGCTCGCCGGGGACACCGGCGAGGCGAGCACGCAACTCGACGCTGCCCGCAGCGACCTGCGGGCAGCGGTCGGTGAGGTGCGCCGCGTCGTCTATCGGCTCTGGCCGCTCGAACTCGAGCAGCGCGGACTGTGGGGCGCGATCGCCAACCGGGCCAGCCGGTCGGGAGCCGTGGTCAGCCTCCCGGACTCCCCGACCGAACTGCCGCCGGCCGTCGAACTTGGCCTCTACCGGATCCTCAGCGAGTCGCTGACGAATGTCGAACGGCACGCCCCGGGGACCACGGCCACCGTGCGCGTGGAGGTCGCGCAGGAGTCGGTTACGCTCACGGTGACCAACTCCCTCCCCGACCGGGGCCCGGTGCCGGTGGCAGGGATGGGTCATACCTCGATCCAGGCTCGCGCCGAGGAACTGGGTGGACGCGCCGAACTCGGGCCGGCCGGGTCCGGGGCCGCGGCTGTCTGGCGGGTGCACGCCGTGCTGCCACTGCCGGGCGTGCCCCCGGAGGCGGCTCGCCCCGCCGCGGCGCCGTAGTCGGAAAGCCTACGGCCGGCTCGCCGACCACGGGCAGCAGCACCGCCACCGCGGTGACGATGAAGGCCATGGTGAGCAGCGCGAAGACGGCGCGTCCGAGGTGCCCGCGAAAGGTCCGTTCTGCCGGTACCGCTCAGAACGACGCCGCCGCCTCGCCGAGGGCGAACAGCAGCCAGAACGCGGTGACCAGGCCGCCCGTGACCAGTCCTGCCCGGGCCGGCCAGGTCCGGTGGCGCCGGGCGAGCGCGTAGCCGCCCACGACCAGCCCGACCAGCCCGAGCACGATCGAGGCCTGGGGCAGCCACGGGAGAACCCTGCCGAACTGGTCGACGCCGTCGGGGGCAGTCCAGCTGCCGATCATCGGCCCGGCCACGGCGAGCAGTCCGGCCAGGCCGCAGCCGAGCGAGATCCAGCCGGGTACCTGCCAGGTCCGGGCATCCACGCCGCGTCGGCTCTCGGCGAGAAGCAGCGCTCCCAGGATCATCGCCGCCAGCAGCAGTGCCACCACGCCAGCGATCATGACTCCTCCTTGAGCCAGCAATCCGCCAACCCAATTCTAGGGCGCCGCGCGGCGCCGCGTCGTAGCGGGGTCACGGCAACCCGGGTGCGGGCCCCTGGCGACTGAGTTGGTGGCGGTGGGTTGCGGCTCAAGACCGGAGGACCGTCCGCCCTCGGTGCGTCCGCGGATGTGAGATCGCCACCACCTGCGTCATGCTTGTCGAGTTCGACTGCGTCCGGAAGGCGCTCACGGAGAAAGGTGAAGAGATGACCGATCCGATCGCGGACATCATCGGCGACTATCGGGCGTTTGCAGCGCAGCAGCGCGACCGCCTGCTCGCCCGTGGCATCGACATCGCCCCCTACCCGCTGAGCCACCTCGCCTTCCGCGTGCCCGAGTGGGATCAATACCTCCACGTCCGGGCCCTCCTGGAGCGCCACGCGAGCGCGAACTCCGAGAAGGTCTGGAACGGCCGGCCGATCTCGCTGCTCGTGCTGACCGAGCCGCTCGAAGTCCTCGACAGCAAGGTGGTGGCGGAAATCGAGCTCATCCCGCCAGTCCACCAACGCGTGTACAAGATGGGCCTTGAACACCTCGGGGTCGTCGTCGGGGATGACTTCGACGCGTTCTCCCGTGAGCATCGCTCGGTCCTGACGGGCCAGCAGTTCCAGAGCGAGACGGTCGAACCCGTCTACATCCTCCTCGAGGACTTCACCCACGTGAAGTTCTATCGATGCTCCCTCCGTGTCGGGATCGAGGACCAGGGAGGCCGGTTCGACGGGTTCCAGCACGTCACCGATTGGGTGCCCCAGCATCTGGTGACCGCGACAGGCCCGAATCCCTTGCCGCGCTGACGGGCCCCGGCCATCGGGAGCAGGTCAGCCTTCGGGAGAGTTCGGCTTCCACGGCCCCTCGACGACAGTCGCTTCCGTGTGTCCGGGCCAGCGCGGCATGGATACGCAGAGGAACTGCAGGGGCTCCTCGCCGGTGCAGCGGTACTGGAACGCCGTCCCCACCGGAATGTCGATGGAGACGCCAGCCGCCAGGACCGTCATCTCCTCACCGGTGGCGTCCCGTCGCCAGAGCTGCCCCTCGCCCGAGATGACGTGCCAGAACTCGCTGACGGTGGCATGGACGGTCGCCCGATTCACCTGGCCCGGCGGGACGGTGGAGTGGATCATGCTGCCGGTCTCGCCGTCGATCAGGTGGCGGATCTGGGCTCCGGCCGGGGAGCGGTCATCCGGGCTGGAGGGGAACGGGCGAGTCTGCATGGAGAACCTCCCTGGGCTTCGCAGCATTATCCCCGTCGACCTCTCGGTGGCCTCCGCCGGAGGGGGAAGGAGACCGATCATGCCTGCGCACCACCGTGCGGAGGACTCACCAGCGAGGCGCACTCCTGCCCACACCTGGCCGTCAGGGGCCGGCCTGCGGCCCGAGCTGTTGTGCAGGTGTTGTGCACGGCTCCGGACATGACCGTGGCTCTGACCGTTTCACCTGGTCAGAGCCACATTCAGTGGGTGTCCGAGAGAGGACTTGAACCTCCACGCCCTAAAACGGGCACTAGCACCTCAAGCTAGCGAGTCTACCAATTCCGCCACCCGGACAGGGTGTGTCCGGGGATCGCCCGGACAGCCAGAGCACTATACCCAATCGGCGCGCCGGTTGGCGAAACGACGGACGGGCCTGCGGCCAGGCGGTGGCAGGATGGCAATCATGAACACCGTCCCCCCCGCGACCGAGGAGGTCGTGGGCCTGTGCAGTGACCTGATCCGTTTCGACACGTCCAACTTCGGGCCCGACGGCTCGAAGGGGGAGCGGGAGGCGACCGAGTACGTCGCCGGTCTGCTCGACGAGGTGGGGATCGCCAGCACAGTGCTCGAGTCGGAGCCGCGGCGTACCTCCCTGGTCGCCGAGTGGGCGCCGGAGGGCTGCGACACCTCGCTGCCACCGCTGCTGATCCACGGGCACACCGACGTGGTGCCCGCGGTCGCCTCCGACTGGCAGGTGGACCCGTTCGCCGGCGAGCTGATCGACGACTACGTGTGGGGCCGCGGTGCGGTCGACATGAAGGACTTCGACGCGATCGTGCTGGCGGTGGTGCGCGAGCGGATGCGCACCGGGCGCGCACCGCGGCGTCCGGTCAGGCTGGTGTTCACCGCGGACGAGGAGGCGGGGGGCCCGAAGGGGTCGGGCTGGCTCGCGGCCAACCACCCCGACCTGCTCGCCGACTGCACCGAGGCGATCGGCGAGGTGGGCGGCTTCTCGCTCACCGTGAACGACCGGCGCCTCTACCTCGTGCAGACCGCGGAGAAGGGCATCGCCTGGCTGAAACTGATCGCCGACGGCACCGCGGGGCACGGATCCATGCGCAACGCCGACAACGCGGTCACCCATCTCGCCGAGGCGGTCAGCCGGGTCGGCACCTACGCCTGGCCGCCCCGGATCCGTCCGGCCCAGCAGCAGTTCCTGGACGCGATCGAGGACGCCCTCGGCGTCCAGATCAGCGCGGACGACGCCGAGCAGACCCTCGCCCGGCTTGGCACCATCGCCCGGATGGTCGGCGCCACCATGTCGAACACGGCCAACCCGTCGATGCTCGGCGGCGGCTACAAGGTGAACGTCATCCCCGGCCAGGCGACCGCCGGCGTCGACGGGCGGTTCATCCCCGGCTTCGAGGAGGAGTTCTACGCCACGATCACCGAACTGATCGGCGAGCACGTGCGCTACGAGGTGGTCACCGGCGACGTGGCGGTCGAGACCAGCTTCGACGGCGACCTCGTCACGGCGATGACCGCGAGCCTGCAGGCGGCCGACCCGGGTTCACTGGCCGTGCCGTTCATGATGAGTGCGGGTACCGATGCGAAGGCGTGGTCCAAGCTCGGCATCCGCTGCTTCGGCTTCGCCCCGCTGCGGTTGCCGCCCGAACTCGACTTCGTCGCGCTCTTCCACGGCGTGGACGAGCGGGTGCCGGTCTCCTCCCTGCAGTTCGGCTGCCAGGTGCTCGACGACTTCCTCGACCGGGCCTGACGTGCCCGACCGCGCCCGGGCCACCTCCTTCGGCGCGGACGTCGCCGCCTACGAGCAGGGCCGTCCGGAGTACGTGGACGGGCACGTCGCCTGGCTGCTGGAGGGCGTGACGGGTCGCGTCCTCGACCTCGCGGCCGGCTCGGGAAAACTGACCCGGGCCGTGGCCCGGCTCGGCTTCGACGTGGTCGCGGTCGACCCGGACGCCCAGATGCTGGCCCGCAACACCGGCGTCGAGGCCCACCTCGGCAGCGCAGAGGCCATCCCGTTGCCGGACGCTGACGTCTCTGCGGTCACCGTCGGCCAGGCGTGGCACTGGTTCGACCCCGCGTTGGCGGGACCCGAGATCGCGCGCGTACTCGTGGCCGGTGGCCGGCTCGGGCTGATCTGGAACACCCGGGACGACCAGCACCCGTTCGTCGCGGAACTCGCCAGCGTGATGGGGCCCTCGCCGGCCGAGCTGATGGTCGACGCCGAATCCGTCGCGCAGGCGCCCGGCTTCGGGCCTTTCGAGCGGCGTCAGTGGCACCGGATCCGGTGGATGACGCCCGACGAGCTGCTGCCGATGGTCACCTCGCGCAGCCACTACCTGCTGGCCACTCCGGCCGAGCAGGCGCGGATCGTCGCCGGCGTGCGCGAGTTGCTCGCCACCCACTTGCACAGCGCGGGACGGGAGCGGTTCGCGTACCCGCTGCACTCCACCTGCTACCGGGCGGACGTCCCGGGCCGGTGACGGCCGCGGGTCGAATTGCACTGTGGATCGCTCGCCGCCCCCGGTGCCGGCGGACGCCGGAGGCATCCACCGTGCAGATCCGCTCGCCGCGGGCTCAGGACGGACGCTCGCCGCGGGCGGCCTGCGCCGCGGCTTTCGCGATCCGGGCCGCCTTCGTCTCCTCGCGCTTCGCCAGCGCGATCGATGCCAGCACCTGTTTCCTCACCGAGGGCGGGTAGGCGTCCCAAGTGACGCGGGCCCCCGGGTCGGCGTCCAGCGCCTCGGCGAGCGCCGGCGGCTCCTGCAGGGCCTCGACCGAGTCGTACACCGTCCACATGCCGTTCGCCTTCGCCCGCTCGACCTCGGCGATCCCGGCCGGCTGCAGGCGCCCCTCGCGTTCGAGGTCGGCCACCCGGGCCTTGTTCGAGGCGGCCCACGGGCTGTTCGCGCGGCGCGGCGCCCACCACTGCAGGGCCCGCGCCTCGTCGAGCGTCTTCACCTGGCCGTCGATCCAGCCCCAGCACAGGGCCTCCCGCACCATCTCCTCGTACGGCAGCGGCGTGCGCCCCGATGACGAGCGCCAGGCTACGACCCAGACCCCTTCGGGCCGCTGGTGGTTCGCGGCGAGCCAGTCGTGCCAGTCGGCGATCGAAGCCGGCTGGAACCGTTCGGCGTCCGTTGTGCCCATGTCAGCTCGGGGTCAGCGTCGGTTCGTAGCCCTCGCGCATCACGTTCGGGCCGCCGGAGATGTCGTCGAGGGCGGCGGTGATCTCCACCGGCAACTCGAGCTCCTCCGTGGCGAGGTAGGGCTCCAGCTGGGCCGCCGTCCGCGCACCGAGCAGGGGAGCGGTCACCCCGGGGGCGTCGCGGACCCACATCAGCGCCACCTGGCCGGGGGCGAGGTCGAGGCCGTCCGCCGCGGTCGCCACGGCGTCCACGACCGCGCGGGAGCGGGCCTCCAGGTACGGCTCCACGAACCACGCGAAGTGGTCCGATGCGCCCCGCGAGCCCCGCGGGCGCCCCGTCCGGTACTTGCCGGTGAGCACGCCGCGACCCAGCGGCGACCACGGGAACAGGCCCATGCCGAACGCCCGGGCGGCGGGGACCACCTCCACCTCGGCGCGGCGGGCCAGCAGGGAGTACTCCACCTGCGCGGACGTGATCGGGGTGCGGCCGGGGAACGCGGCCTGCCAGGTGGCGGCCTGCGCGGTCTGCCAGCCGACGAAGTTGCACACGCCGGCGTAGCGGACGTCACCGGCGCCGACGGCGGTGTCGATGGCCGCCAGCGACTCCTCAAGGGGCGC
>JAGQUI010000410.1 GCA_020438595.1 Propionibacteriaceae bacterium
TCAGCCCGCTGCCCTGCGTGGTGCTCAGCGCCGGCGCGGTCAGCACCGGCACGTCCACCGGCTGGGCCCAGGGCGGCATCGCCGCGGCGGTCGGCCCCGACGACGACCCCGAACTGCACGCCCAGGACACGCTCGCGGCCGGCGCCGGCCTGTGCGAGCCGGACGTCGTGCGCGCCATCACCGGGGCCGCGCCCGACGCGATCGAATGGCTCTCGGCGCAGGGCGCCGAGTTCGACCGGGGGGATGACGGCCGCCTGCGGCTGGGGCTGGAGGGAGCCCACGGCCGCAGGCGGATCGTCCACGCGCACGGCGACCGCACCGGCGCCGAACTGCTGGAGACCGTCGTGGCCGCCGCCCGGCGGCTGCCGTCGGTGTCGCTGTGGGACCACTCCCCCGCGCTGGAGATCCTCACTGAGGCGGGGCGCGTCGCCGGCGTGCTGGTGGGTACCCCCGAAGGCACGATCGAGCTGCGCACCGACACCGTCCTGCTCGCCACCGGCGGCATCGGCGGGCTGTACCTGCACACCACCAACCCGCTCTCCTCGCGCGGGCAGGGCCTCGCCCTGGCCCACCGGGCGGGCGCCGTGCTGCGGGACGTCGAGATGGTGCAGTTCCACCCCACCGCCCTCGACGTGGGCATCGACCCGATGCCGCTGGTCAGCGAGGCCGTGCGGGGCGAGGGCGCGATCCTGGTCAACGAGCTCGGCGAGTGGGTGCTGCGCAACCCGCTCTCGGCGCGGGACGTGGTCTCGCGCGCCGAGTGGGCGCAGCTGCAGGCCGGGCACCGGGTGTTCCTCGACGCCACGAAGGATCCCGGCGAGCGTTTCGCCGAGCTGTTCGGCTCGATCTACGCGACCGCGCGGGAGTCCGGCCTCGACCCGGCGAAGGACCTGCTGCCCGTCCGTCCGGCCGCCCACTACCACATGGGCGGCGTGCTGGTGGACGGCACCGGGGCCACCACCCTGCCGGGGCTCTACGCCGCCGGCGAGGTGGCGTCCACCGGTCTGCACGGCGCCAACCGCCTGGCCAGCAACTCCCTGCTCGAGGCCGTGGTCTGCGGACGCTGGGTCGCACAGGCGTGGCAGGCCGCCGGCGTCTCCGCCGGGGCTCCACTCCCCACCCGCATGTACCCAGATCCGACGACCTGGACACCCGATCCGGTGGTCGACGAGGTCCGCCGGATCGTCAGCGCCGGAGCCGGGGTGCTCCGGGACGCCGACGGCCTGCGTGCCGCGCTCGCCGCGCTCGCGCCGTACCGCAACCACGACACCGGCCTGGTCGCCCACCTGCTGGTCGAGGCCGCACTGCGCCGCGAGGAGTCCCGCGGCGGCCACACCCGGCTCGACTTCCCGTCCACCGCGCCGGTAGCCGCCCACGTGCTGACCCCACCCGCCGAGTTGTCAGAATCTCGTTCGGCTATAGGCGCACCAGATTCTGACAACTCGGCGATCGACGGGGCGGGGGTGCTCTCGCGATGAGGTCGCTGCCGCGGCTGGTGATCGAGCCGCTGGTCCGGGCGGCGCTGCTGGAGGACCTCGGCCGCGCCGGCGACCTGACCACCGACGCGATCATCGCCCCCGACGCCACCGCCACCGTCGCGCTGGTCGCGCGCGAACCCGGCGTGGTCGCCGGCACCGACTGCGCCCGACTCGCCTGGGAACTCGTCGACGCCCGGATCGAGGTCGCCGACCTGCTCGGTGACGGCAGCCGTGTCCAGCCCGGCACCATGATCGGCACCGCCACCGGCCCCGCCCGCGGGCTGCTCAGCGGCGAGCGGGTGGCGCTGAACTTCCTCGGCCACCTCTCCGGCGTCGCAACCGGCACCGCCACCATCGCGGACGCGATCGCCCACACGAAGGCACGGGTCGCCGACACCCGCAAGACCATCCCGGGCCTGCGCGCGCTGCAGAAGCACGCGGTTGTCGCCGGCGGCGGCAGCAACCACCGCTTCGGCCTCGACGACGCCGTCCTGATCAAGGACAACCACATCGCGGTCGCCGGGAGCGTCACCGCTGCCGTCACCGCGGCACGGGCCCACGTCGGCCACCTGGTCAAGATCGAGGTGGAGGTCGACTCCCTCGAGCAGTTGCGCGAGCTGCTCGAGGTGGGTGCAGACGCCGTCCTGCTGGACAACATGGGCCCCGAGACCCTCCGCGAGGCGGTGGCGATGGTCGACGGACGGATGATCACCGAGGCGTCCGGACGGATCACTCCGGAGACCGCCGTGCCCCTCGCCGAGGCGGGCGTCAACCTGATCTCGGTGGGCTGGCTGACCCACTCCGTGCGCGTCCTGGACATCGGGCTCGACCACCGCGCCTGACCGCGACCTGTGATTACCTGCGGTTGTCTTCGCTTGTGCCGCTGTCAAGGCCCTGACGAACAGGGGCAATTTGCATCGCCGTAACGCGCCGGGTCTACGGTGGCGCAATGAGCGCTGACATCGTGTCCGATCCGCTGCCCGCCGACGGTGCGGATCCGGCCGACGAACGACCTGCCACCGGCATCCACAGCATCGGTCCCGTAACCACCCCGACCCACCCGTTGGCACTGGCTCCGGTCACGGCCCCGCCGCATTCCGTGGACGGCTTCGTCCGCGAGTTCCTGCGCGAGCTGAACACCGGTCAGGGCGTCGCGCTGTCCCGCTCGACCGTGAACGACCAGTACCTGGCGCTGGCCCGGACCGTCCGCCACTACCTGATGGCGCGCTGGCTCGAGACGCTGCGGCACAACCGCCAGTCGAAGGCCAAGTACGTCGGCTACCTGTCCGCCGAGTACCTGCTCGGGCGCCAGCTCGACAACGCCCTGCTCGCCACCGACCTGAACGAGGTGGCCGAGAAGGCGATGGCCAGCTGCGGCCTCGACCTGGGCACCCTGCGCGCCCAGGAGGTGGAGCCGGGGCTGGGCAACGGCGGCCTCGGCCGGCTGG
>JAGQUI010000411.1 GCA_020438595.1 Propionibacteriaceae bacterium
GACGCCGAGGCGAGGCTTGAAGCTCACCCGGAACGAGCGGGCGAACAGTGGAATACGTCCCAAGACGCCGGCGAATACCAGCCCTAGCAGGATGGTGCCACCGGCATCGCGATGGTGAACCGCGCGCCTGTGCCGAGTCCTCCGCTGTCGGCGGTGAGGGTGCCGTGGTGGGCCTCCACGATCGCGCGGGCGATGGTCAGTCCGAGGCCGGAGCCGGCGCTGCTCGGCGCCTTGTGGAATCTCCGGAACAGCTTCTCGGCGTCCCCCGGGGGAAATCCCGCTCCGGTGTCGCGGACTTCAATGATCGCGCCGGGGTGGCGGGGGTCCGGGTCGGCGCCGGCCTTGACGGTCACGGTTCCGCCGGCGGGTGTGTGTCGCAGGGCGTTGTCGAGCAGGCTGGTGATGACTTCGTTGATCCGGTCGGGGTCCACGAGCAGGTCGGGGGTGTCGGCGGCGACGGACCGGGTGAGGCTCACCTGGGCGGCCCGGAATCGTTCCCGGCTTGCGGCGACGGCGGTGTCGACGAGTGCGGCAACTGGCACGGGCCTGGTGCTGAGCAGGAGTTGGCGTTCCTGGGCGCGGGAGACGACTTCGAGGTCGGCGACCAGACGCCGCAGGCGCGCGCTCTGACCGGTCAGGGTTTCCAGGGTCTGGTCGTCCACCGGGAGGATGCCTTCTGCGATGGCTTCGACGGTGGCCTCCAGCGATGCGATCGGGGTGCGCAGCTGGTGCGCCAAGTCTGCGGTGAGTTCGTGGCGGGTGGTCTCGGTGGCCTCCAGTCGCTGCCCAAGTTGGTTGATCGACGCCGTCAGGGTTGCGAGCTCTGATCCCATCCGGGGATCCTCCAGCCGGGTATCGAGGCGTCCGTCGGCGAGCGCGCTCGCGGCGATGGCGGCTTCCTGGATGGGTGTCGCAAGCCGGCGGGCGATCAGCCAGCTGATCGCCAGTGCTGTTGCTGCGGAAGCGAGGATCCCGACCGTGAGGGCGGTGAGAACGGCCTGTTCGAACGCGCTGGTCACGTGCTGGAGGACCTGCTCGTCCACCGACACTCCCGCATCCTGCAGGTGCATTGCGAACAGCGGCCAGGAGAGCAGCAGAGCCGCAAGCAGGACGGTGCTGGCGCCGGCGAGGATGACCAGCGCGATGTTGATCAGGAGCCGGCCTGCCAGCCTGAGTCCCGGTCCCTTCGGTTTGGTCTGCCGCGGGCTCATCCCGGTCCCATTCGGTAGCCGACGCCCCGGACAGTGAGAACGTACCGGGGCGATCGCGAGTCGTCGCCCAGCTTGCGGCGCAGGTGGCCGATGTGGATGTCGACGAGGTGTTCATCGCCGGGCGCGGCGCCGGTCGTACCGTCCCAGACGTTGTCCAGGAGCTGCTGCCGGGTGAACACCACCCGTGGACGGCTGCTCAAGGTCTCCAGCAGCTCGTACTCGGTACGGGTGAGCCGGACCAGGGACGATCCGACGTGGACCTCCCGCGCCGGCGGGTCGATCAGCAGGTCGCCGAAGATGCGCTTGACCGGTTCGCCGGAACCCTCCGGTGCATCTCCGGCCGTGCGGGGCCGGCGGAGCAGGGTGCGGATCCTGGCCACCAGAGCGCGCGAGGAGAACGGCTTGGTGACGTAGTCGTCGGCACCCACAGCGAGCCCGACCAGCAGGTCCACCTCGTCCGCGCGGGCGGTCAGCATCAGCACATAGCAGCGGGAGAAGGTCCGCAGCTGCCGACACACCTCGATCCCGTCCATGCCGGGCAGACCCAGATCCAGCACCACCACATCCGGCTCAGCCTCCCGGGCCAGCGCCAGTGCAGTCTCGCCGTCGGCAGCGGTGCGGACGTCGAAACCGTCCCGGACCAGAAAGCCCTCCACGACCCGCACCAGGCTCGGCTCGTCGTCCACCACCAGCGCGCTCAACCGCGGAGTCTCGACCACGATCAGGCGTCCTCCTCCGTGACGAAGTTCCCGTGCCACGTGTGGTACCAGACTGCCCCGGTGAGGGCGTTCACCGAAAGCATGCCCACGATGTTGCCGCCCGACTCAGTGTCGATCGTGTAGTAGCCCGGGAATCCCTTCACGTCAGCAACGGTGGCTTGACCGGGAAGGTTGACCCGCAACCAGTCATCGGCAACGGCCCGCGCCCGGTCGGACGAAACAGCTGCCTCCCAGGAACCGGAGTTCCACATCATCGCCGGCCCCTGCTCGGTGGAAACCGACCCGTCGGTCGGGTTCACCAGCACCTCCGTGGCAGGCCGCCCGGCAGCGTCCTTCAACTCGACGTAGAAGTTCTCGTTGAACTGCATCACCTCACCTGGCCGCAGGCCCCGGCCGGAGCCGGCGAGCGTCGCGCGAGCGCGCGCCTGCGCGATCCCCTGCACGGCCACACCATCACCGGCCAACCAGACCCGCCGGCCCATCATGCCGCCCACCATGCCGCCACCCATCCCCGGGCCCGGCACGTTCCAGCGCCCGTTCGAGGTGTTCGGGTAGCCCAACCGGGACGTCCCGGCGGTGGGAGTTGCGACCAGCGTCGTTCCCGACGCGACCAGGACGACGGCGACCGACCCGAGCAGCAGCACGCTCGACACCACCAGCACCAGCCACGCCAGCCGCCGCAAAGAGGTCCGTATGGGAGTGCTCAACGAAAATCCTCCCCACGCACCCGGCCGAGCGCATCGCGCTGGGCCTGATACGTCTCCAGATCGATCTCGCCACGGGCGAACCGCCGATCCAGGATCTCCTCAGGGCTCTCCTGCGGCGGCCGGGCGCCGTGGCCCGCCTGACGACCGGGCAGCAACCTGCTCACCGCCCAGACGATCCCGGCGATCAGCACCACCCACAGCAGCACAATGCCGATCATGCCGCCGAACGCCATGCCGCCCCAACCCATGCCGCCATATCCCATCATGTCCGTACTCCTCGT
>JAGQUI010000412.1 GCA_020438595.1 Propionibacteriaceae bacterium
CGCAGATGGCGAAGGTGTTCGCGCCCGTCCCCGTGCTCACCCCCGACGACGTGGCGAGGGGGTTGTGATGGCCACCGATGCGCGGCGGGTGCCGTGGGCCGTCCTGGTCGCGATCGTGATCGGCGCGGTCGCGTTCAGCTGGCCGCTGTTCCTGCGTCCGGAATCGGGCATGTCCGCCACCCAGGCCCCGATCATGTTCGCGATCGTGCTGCCGATGGTGCTGGCGATCGTGCTGTCCGAGGTGGCGGGCGGCCGGATGGACGCCAAGGTGCTCGCCATGCTCGGGGTGCTGGCCGCGGTCGGCACGGTCCTGCGTCCGCTCAGCGCGGGGACGGCGGGCTTCGAGCTGGTCTTCTTCCTGATGATCCTCGCCGGCCGGGTGTTCGGGGCCGGCTTCGGCTTCGCGCTCGGCGCGATCACGCTGTTCACGTCCGCCCTGATCACGTCCGGGGTGGGCCCGTGGCTGCCCTACCAGATGCTCGCCGCCGGGTTCGTCGGCCTGTTCGCCGGCCTGCTGCCGCGGGCGTCCGGGCGCGCCGAGATCCTGCTGCTCGCCGGGTACGGCATGGTGTCGGCGTTCGCCTACGGGTGGGTGATGGACTTCTCGTTCTGGCCGTTCGGGATCGGCAGCGACACCCAGCTCTCCTTCGATCCGACGCTGGGGCCGCTGGCGAACCTGCACCGGTTCGTGCTGTACAACCTCGCCACCTCGATGGGCTGGAACCTCGGCCGGGCCCTGACCAACGCCGTGCTGATCGCGCTGCTCGGCGTCCCGTTGCTGCGGCTGTTCCGGCGGACGGCGCGAGAGGCGCAATTCGTACCGTCCACACAGCCCGCACCTCTGGCGGAATAGGGCGTCGAGGGGGCAAGTTGGGGGTAGGTGAAAGCCAGTCGCCTCAAACGAAGGGAAACCTGATGGCCTACACGCTGCCCGATCTCGACTACGACTACGGCGCCCTCGCCCCGCACATCGCGCCCGAGATCATGGAGCTCCACCACAGCAAGCACCACGCGGCCTACGTGGCCGGCGCCAACACCGCGCTGGACAAGCTGGCCGAAGCCAGGGACAAGGGCGACTTCGGCAGCGTCCCGAAGCTGGAGAAGGACCTCGCCTTCCATCTCGGCGGCCACATCAACCACTCCGTCTTCTGGAAGAACATGTCGCCGGACGGCGGCGGCCAGCCGGACGGCGAGGTCGCCGCGGCGATCGAGGAGTTCTTCGGCTCGTTCACCGGCTTCCAGGGCCAGTTCGAGGCCGCGGCCAACTCCCTGCAGGGCTCGGGCTGGGCGCTGCTGGTCTGGGATCCGCTGGGCCAGCGGCTGAACATCAACCAGCTCTACGACCAGCAGAACAGCGTGCCGGTCGGGCAGCTGCCCGTCCTGCAGCTCGACATGTGGGAGCACGCCTTCTACCTGCAGTACAAGAACGTCAAGGCCGACTACGTGAAGGCGTGGTGGAACGTGGTCAACTGGGCCGATGTCGCTGCCCGGCTCGCCAAGGCCCGGGCCGCCGACGTCCTCTAACGGGTGACAAACCCCTAGTCAGACCGCACTCCCCCGAGGGGCTTCCTGAGAGAACTTGACCTTTCTCTCAGGAAGAGGCAGGCTTTTCTCAGGAAATGCTGTCCAGACCCTCGGGGGAGTCTGTCTTGAACAAGGCGATCACCGCCACCGCCCTGTCCGCGGTCCTGCTGGCCGGAGGCGCCAGCACCGCCAGCGGGCTGTACAAGGACGTCGACCTCAACGTCGACGGCCAGGTGCAGCAAGTGACCGGCTTCGCCCTCACCGTGGCCGACGTCCTCGCGGCCCGCGGCATCACGGTGGCCGAGGGCGACGTGGTCACGCCGGCGGTCGACAGCCCGCTCACCAGCGGCACCACCGTGAGCGTCCGGTACAGCAAGCAGGTCACGCTGAACGTGGACGGCGTCCCGCAGACGTTCACGACCACCGCGGCCACTCTGGACGAAGCCATCGCCACCGACGCCCTGCCTGCCCAGCCCACCCAGCTGGCGGCGAGCGAGGACGACCCCGCGCTGAGCCTCGCGGACGCCCGGTTCGGCACCCCGCTGAGCACTCCCCTGCCGCGGGAAGGGCTCACCGTCGAGGTGACCACCCCGAAGCAGGTCACGCTCACCGTCGGCGGCAAGAAGCAGACGCTCACCACGAACGCCCCCACCGTCGCCGACCTGCTGGTCGACGAGGGCCTGGTGGTCTCGGCGACCGACAAGCTCGACCCGGTGGGCAGCACCCCCATCACCGATGGCGAGACCGTCACGCTCGACCGGATCGTCGTGAAGACGAGGACGAAGACCGAGACGGTTCCTTTCGACACGGTGAAGCAGAACAACTCCAGCCTGTGGAAGGGCGAGACCCGCGTCCTCACCGCGGGCAAGGCCGGCAAGGCGAAGCGCACCTACGAGATCACCATCGTCAACGGCGAGGTGAAGAAGAAGGTCGTCGTCACCGAGGTGATGCTGCGCAAGGCGACCGACCAGGTGCTCTCGGTCGGCACGAAGACCACGCCGAGCGGCGTCGGCCTGAACCTCGCCCGGGCCGCCATGTGGGATCGCATCGCCCGCTGTGAGTCCGGCGGCAACTGGCACATCAATACCGGCAACGGCTACTACGGCGGCCTGCAGTTCAACATGGTCGCCTGGACCTCCAACGGCGGACGCGACTTCGCGGCCCGCGCCGACCTGGCCAGCCGCGCCGAACAGATCACCGTGGCGAACCGCTACTACGCGAAAGCCGGCACCAGACCATGGAGTTGCGCCTGAAATCCCCCTCCGGCGCAACAATCCACTCTCGGTCCAGCGGCCCCGGGTCCTCTCCCCCCAAAGAGGTTCCCGGGGCCGTTGATCGTCCCCGGCTGAACGGGGACGGTTCCGTTCCGGTTCACGGGGACGGTTCCGTT
>JAGQUI010000413.1 GCA_020438595.1 Propionibacteriaceae bacterium
GGCGCAGGTGCCGTTCATGCGCTGCTCGACGACCGGGTGCAGGAAGGTGATCTTGGCGTCCTCGCCGCCGAGCTCGATGACCACGTCGCCCTGCGGGATGAACCGCTCGATCGCGGCGGTGGAGGCGATCACCTCCTGGACGAACTCGACGCCCATCACCTCGGCCACGCCGAGCCCGGCCGAGCCGGTCACCGCGCAGCGGAAGGAGGCCCCCGGGAACCGGTCGGCGATCTCGCGGAGCAGGTCGCGCAGCGCGCCGCGGGCGTCCGCGTTGTGCCGCCGGTACGCACTGAACAGCAGGGTGGTGCCATCGAGGACAACCGCCTTGACGGTCGTCGAACCGATGTCCAGGCCCAGCGCGGGCGCTGTCTGCATGCCTGCCCTCCGTCCAGAACGATCGTTCTGTGATGTGCCTCACAGTACAGGAACTACGCAGGATTGCGGATAGTCTGTGTGGGTGGACGAGAGCCGGCGACGTCCCGCCGCGGCGCGGGAGGCGATCCTGCGGGCTGCCACCGAATTGATCCGGGTGAACGGGGTGGCCGGCACGTCCATCTCGGACGTGATCACGCGCTCGGGCACCTCGGCAGGCGCGATCTACCACCATTTCGGGAGCAAGGAGCACCTCGTCCTCGAGGTCGGCCGCAATGCGATGGCCGTTCCGATGACGATGATCATGGCCACCGCCACCGATCTCTCCCCGGACGCGCTGTTCGCCGCGGCGCTCGACCGGGTGGGCGAGGACGAGCACACCCCCGAACTGCTGTTGCAGATCTGGGCGGGCGCGAAGTCAGACCCGAGCCTATGGGCGCTGTTGCTGCGCGAGGTGGCCACCGTGAAGGCCAGCATCATCATCTTCATCGGGGGCTGGTGCGCCGAGCACTCCCCGGGCACCGATCCGGGTGTGCTGGCCAGTGCGATCATGAGCCTGGTCACGGGCTACGCCGTGCAGCGCAGCCTGGGTCTGGAGATCGACCGGGCCGCCTACCGGGAGTTCGGGGCGGCGATGATCGCCGAGGTGACCACGAGCCGCGCCTCCGCCGACGCCTGACCGACGGGTAATGGGGACGGTTCTCATTCCGCGTCGCCTCCACCGACCGACGCGGAACAGGAGCCGTCCCCATTACCCGTCGGTGTCGAGGAACTCCCGCCAGCGCGGCACGTCGCGTTCCGCCTGGCCACGGCCCGCCTCGAAGCTGGCCTGCAGTCGCGCGACGTCGCGGGTGCCGTTGCTGACGGTCATCTGCTCGGGGACGAACAGCAGCGCCTGCCCCGTGCTCTCCAGGTCGAACAGCTCCTCGCGGGTGCGGTTGTAGTGGCGGTGCCGGGCGTCGAGGGCCTCGGCCACGGCCGGGTAGCGGCGGAACCAGCGCCGGTACAGGCCGGGGGAGCGGGTGGGCTGCTTGGTGTAGCCGCGCTCCTGGGTGAGCACCACGAAGAACCTGGTGAAGCCGTCGGCCTTCGCGGCGTCCAGTGCGATCCCGCCGGACGGGCCGAGCGCGCCGTCCACGTACACGTGCCCGTCCAGGTGCACCGGCGGCATGATCATCGGCATCGTCGAGGACGCCCGGACGCGCCGCATCAGCTCCGGCAGGGTGGCCAGGTCGTCCTGGGTCCAGTAGACGGCCCGGCCGGTGTCGCACTCGAACGAGCCGATCCGGACGGACGCCGGGTTCGCGCGGAACCGCGCGTAGTCGAACGGCAGCGCCTGGTCCGGGCCCGCGGTCTGCTCGTAGATGTAGGCGGCGTTGAACAGCCCCTGCCCGCGCAGGAAGGTGCCGACGTTGCCGAACTTCGGGTCGGCCGCGAAATCGACGAAGGACGCGCGGGCGCGCTCGGGGTCGCGGGCGAGGTAGTTCACCGTGTTGCTCGCGCCGGCGGAGATGCCGGCGACCCAGTCAAAGTGGATGCCCTCGGCGAGCAGCGTCGCCACCACGCCCGCCGTGTAGCTGGCCCGCATGCCGCCGCCCTCGAAGATGAGCGCGACGTCGTCCACGTTGCTGGTCAGCTGCTCCGGCACGCGTTCGTTCCTTTCGCCTCGTTCGCACGATAGCTGTACGGGTCCCAACCGCCGGCGCGCGCCCATGCCGGACTTACGGGAGGGAGTCGGCGGCTGACGGTCGAGACCTGTACCGGGACGCGCGGGGAGCGGCACGACCCAGGTTTGTCGGGTTATCGGCCGACTTCCGGCCCGCGTGGACGGTGTGACCCACTTTTGTAGGGTTGTCGAACGCCCCGCCGACTTCATAACCCGACAAAGGCGGGTCGAGGTCGCGGTGCGCGACGGGCCGTCCCTGGTAACCCGACAAACGTGGGTCGAGCCTCACTCCGGGGCGCGCAGCGCGATCCTGGTCTGGGTCTGGGCGGCGCCGGCCCCCTTCTTGAGGCGACGCAGCAACTGGTCGAGTTCTGCGGTGTCGCGGACGTGCGCCCGGACCAGGTAGTCGTAGGGGCCGGTCAGGTGCACGGCCTCGCTGATCGCCCGGTCGGTGCGGGTCCAGGCCAGGAACTCGTCGGAGTCGCGGTCCTCGGCGAGGCGGACGTCGATGAAGGCCTCCAGCCCGCCGCGGGCCGACGGGGCGTCCCCGGCGAGCACCGCCCGGTAGCCCAGGATCACGCCGGACGCCTCCAGTCGCCGGACGCGGGCTGCGGCGGCGTTGGTGCTCAGGCCGACCCGGCGTCCCAGTTCACTGAACGAAATGCGGCCCTCGAGGCCCAGGATGTCGAGAATCGTCTCGTCTGTGCCAACCATGCAGACAATCTAGCTGTGTGACGGCGCAATTCGCAGTCGTGGTTGCCGGGCTGCGCCATCGTGTCCGAGTGGAACCGCTCGCGATGCTGGCCCGCGGCGCGCTCGCCGGGCTCGGCGTCGCCGTGCCGCTCGGCGCGATCGGCATCCTGCTCC
>JAGQUI010000414.1 GCA_020438595.1 Propionibacteriaceae bacterium
CGGGGCCGTGGTCGCCACCGGTCCGGGCGCCTACCTCAGCTTCAACAACGGCTCGGCCTGGGTGGACCTGAGCACCGTCGGCCTCCCGTCCGACGCCGTGCTGGACGCCATGGGCGAGGGCCGCGCCGTGCTCAGCCCGGCCGCCCGCGAGGCGGGCCAGCCGGCCTTCTGGGTGGTGGACCTGATTCCCGGCGACAACGGCGACGTGACCGTGACCCCGTACGCGCTGGACGAGAGCCTTCAGGTCGTCGCGGCCAGCCCGGAGACCGTGCTCGTCGGAATGGCTTTCGACCTCAACGCGTCCGCGATCGACCTGACCGCCGAACTGCCGGAGCTGGTGCCCCTGAAGAGCCCGAGTTGGACCCTTCCCGCCGGCATTGAGGGACCTGAGGGCGGGGCCTGGTTCGTCGGTCCGGATGGTGCCCACGCGGTCGTGTACATGCTCACAGGCGTCACGGTCGGCTACAGCGCGATCGTCCCCACTCCGCTCGACGGCACGGAGGGCGATCCTTCTCTCACCGTCCCCGGGGTCGTCTCCTACGCGGGCACCGCCGACGCGGGCGGCACCGAGTACCTGGTCAAGGTCAAGACGAAGGGCAGGTCGACCTACGAGTTCGACTACTGCCGCCTCGCTCCCGGTGCGACGAAGCCCGCCTGCAGCGTGCTGAAGAACAAGCTCAAGTCGTCCGTGCCCGTCTACGGCGGACGCTTCGCCAACTTCATCGAGTTCTACGCCGGCAACGACCTGTACTTCTCCGAGCTCCCGGCCTCCGGCACCGGCACCGTGCCCGCGGCGAAGAAGGTGACCGGAACCACCGCCAGGGCGTCCGCGTTCGCCACGGCCGGCACCTACGACCGTCCCGTGGTCACCGACGCCACGGCCGGCCACGGCGGCGTGTTCACCGTCTCCGCGAAAGGCACCGCCGTCAGCGAGCCCCAGCTCGGCCTCCCGACCGGCCCGGTGGTACCGGACAGCCTCGCGCTGTCCGCCGGGACGCTCGCCGGCGTCGACAGCCGCGGCGTGCCCGGCCTGGCCTGGCAGCGCTCCGTGCACGAGGGCTCGATGGGCGGAGAGACCCGGATCTCCCAGGCCTCGGGCGCGCTGGTGTCCGCTGGCCGTCGCGCGGTGAACGGGCCCGGCGGGCTCGTGCTCACCGACCAGGGCGCGCAGGTCGCCAAGCTCAAGGCGTGGAAGTGGATCGACCAGCTCAGCGGGCCGTACCTGCTCGGGTCAGCGAAGGGTTCGAAGGCCACCGTTCTCGCCGGCACGAAGACCGTGTCGTTCAGCAGGTACGACCACCCGGCAGCGATCTTCGGCAGCCTCGTCGCAGCCGTCTACGCGCGCGGCGCCACGTTCGAGTTGAGGATCTACGACATCGCCTCGGGTAAGCCGGCGCTGCAGGACACGGTGTCGCTCGACGACTTCTACGAGGTCGACGCGGTGCACCTGTGGGGCGACCAGGTCGCCGTGTTCGGCTACGTCGACGAGAACCTCCAGGCGCAGCGGGCGGTCGTGACCGACTGGCGCACGGACACCACGGCGGGCACCCATGACTTCCCCGACGGCGGGGCGTTCGCCGGGCTCAGCGACGGCGTCGCCGTGATCGACGACGCCGCCGACAGCGCCACCTGGCTGGCCTGGAAGCTCGGCGCCGGCACCACGACCGAACTCGACGGGGCCGACGCCGACCTGGTGCCCGCGCTCGACGCGTCCGGCCGGGTGGCGTTCGCCACCGACTCGACCCTGGTCGTCCGGCAACTGGGCGGCACGTCCGCGCCCCGGGCGCTGTGGCGGTCCGCGGCCGCGTCGTTCAACGCGTTCGCCGGGGACACCAGGCCCTGGGCCCTGGCGATCGACGCGAGCGCGGCCCTGCCTGCGGGCACCCTGACCATCCAGGGCGTGGACGACGCCGTACTCGACCAGTCCGTGGAACTCGACGTCGACGCCTCGAACGACGGGTCGCTGCGCCTGGCCTGGAACGGCCGGCTCGCCGACGGGACGTTCGCCCGGGCGGGCACCTACACCTGGAGCGTGTCCGGCCTGAACGGCCTGACCGCGCTCGACGGGAGCGCGCTGCAGGGCGAGCTGCGGGTCAGCAACGACCCGCTGCCGTTCCCGCAGGCCACCCCGGACGTGCTGAACCGCAAGCCGGTGGTGGACACTCCGATCACCGTCGACGCCGGCCCGTCCCCGGCGGACGCCGTCGTGGCCTACCAGTGGTACCGGGGCAGGAAGGCCATCGCCGACGCCACCGCTGCCGACTACACCCCGACGGCCGCCGACGTGGGCAAGACGCTGCGGGCGAAGGTGTCGTTCACCGGCTCGGCGAACTACCGCGACTCCTCGAAGTACTCGAAGTACACCAAGAAGGTCGCGAAGGCGAACCTGGTCAAGGGCACGGTCGCGCTCGACGCCACCGCGGCCCAGGTCGACACGCCGATCCGGGCCGAGCTGACCGGCTTCGGGCCCGACCCGGTCACCCCGAAGTACCAGTGGTACCGGGTGAAGGGCACCCGGACGACGTCGATCACGAGGGCCACCGCCGACAGCTACACCCCGACCGCAGCGGACGTGGGCTACCGGCTCAAGGTTCGCGTGATCGGCACGAAGCCCGGCTACAACAACACCTCCACGGTGTACTCCGACCTCTCCGACGCCGTGCTCGCCGGGGCGTATGACACCACTCCCGACACGGTCCAGGTGGCCGGCACCGCTGAGGTGGGCGCCGTGCTCACCGCGGGAGTGGTCGGTGACTTCGTCGCGGCCGGCGGCCAGGTCGTCGCACCGACCTTCGCCTACCAGTGGTACCGGGTCGACGCGGGCGGCAACGTCAAGATCACCGGCGCCACGAAGAAGACCTACACGCCGACCACGGCGGACGTGGGCCAGCAGTTGCAGGTGCAG
>JAGQUI010000415.1 GCA_020438595.1 Propionibacteriaceae bacterium
GTGGGGGAGAAGGCGAACCCGACGATCGAGAGGATGACGATCGAGATCGAGGTGCCGATCAGCGGGACGAAGGCGAGGATGCCCGCCATCACGGCCAGCGCCACGGCGTACTGCCCTATGCCCATGACGTTCAGGAACACGAAGGACACGACCATCCACAGCAGCACCACGACGAACAGCCCCGACACGTAGCCGCCGACCCGCTTGAACATCTCGTTGGCCAGGTACTTCACCCGCGGTCGCCGGGACGCCGGCGCGAGCTGGTAGATGACCTCCTTGATCGCGGGCAGCGTGGTCAGGAAGTAGAGGGTGAGCACCGTGGTGACGACCACCGAGAAGATCGAGTTCGCCACCACCTGGCCCGCGCCGACCAGGCCGCCGAAGAGGCCCGAGATCAGTTCGCCGGAGGTGAAGAACGTGACCGCGCGGTCGATGACGTTGAACTGGGCGTCGAAGGCGGCGATCTGCGGGTTCTGGCGCAGGTTCTCCAGGTAGACCGGCGCCCGCAGCAGCAGGATGTTCACCTGCTCGGTGACGACGGGCACCAGCGCCCAGCCGGCCAGCGCCATCAGGCTGATCAGTCCCAGGGCGACCAGCAGCACCGCCACCCCGCGCCGGATGCTGTGGTGGTGCAGCCAGTCCACGGCGGGGTTGAGGCCGAGCGCGATGGCGAACGAGAGCAGGACCAGGACGATCACGGTCTTCAGGGACACGACGAGCGTGATCAGGCCGAAGGCGGTCATCCCGCCGATGGCGAGGAAGAAGCCGATCTGGAACGGGCTGCGTTCCAGCAGCGAGACGCGGTGGTCCGTGGTCGCGTCCAGCCCGTCGGCGAGATCGGGTGTGGGCTGGGTGGTGCGGCGCCACTTGCGGAGCCAGCCCCGGGTGGCCGGCGGTCCTGGCGGGGTGTGCGCCGAGGCCGGGGTACGGGCGGACGGCACCAGGGGTGGTTCAGGCCGGGGTTGCTGCTCCGGCTCGCTGGTGGTCACGGGGCCGCGTTTCCGTCCGTGTGTTCGGACGCGCTGCTGCCGGCGAGCGCGGACAGCTCACCGAGCTGGGCGATGATCGCCATCCGCCGGTCGACGAGGTCGGCGATCTCGGACTCCAGCGCAGCCCTGTGCTCCCGCGTATCGGCCAGGGCCTCGGCCTGCGCCTTCTCCGCCGCGTTGGTCGCGGCGGTCTCGATCTCGGCCGCCTTGGCACGGGCGGCCGCCACGATCTGGTCGGCCTCGGTGCGCGCCGCCTGGCGCCGCTGCTCCCAGGTGATCGCGTCCTTCTCGAGCCGGGCCGCGTACTCCTCGCCCTGGGTGCGCGCCCTGGCCATCAGCTCCTCGACCTCGGCGGACGCGGCGTCGTGCGCGGCCTTCAACTCGGCCAGCGCGGACTCCCGCTCCTTCGCGACGTCACGGTGGTGCTCAGCCGCCTCGAGTTCGGCGTCGGCGACGCTCTTCGCGGCGGCGATCCGGGCCTCCTCGGCGACCACCTTCGCCTTGGTCTGCGCCTCGGTGAGCACCTGGGCGGCGTGGCGCTCGGCGAACTCGCGAACGGCCTTCGCCTCGTCCTTGGCGGCCTGCAACTCGGCCGCGGTCTGCTCGCTCAGAGTGCGGCGGAGCTGCTCCAGCTCACCGGTCGAGGTGGCGTGCGCGGTGTCCAGGCCCAGCTTGGCCTCGGCCGCCACCTTGTCGGCGTCCGCGTGGGCGCGGGCGAGGATCTGCTGGGCGCGGCGCTCGGCGGAGTTCACCAGTTCATCCGCCTGCGACTCCGCGGCCTTGAGCAGCGCTCGGGCGTGTCCGCCGAGCTTGGCGAAGTCGGTGTCCCCGGCACGGGCCGCGGTCTCGGTGAGCTGGCGCTGCATGTGCCGCAACTCGGACTTGGCCCGGGCGAGCTGGGCCTCGACGTCGCGGACGTAGGCGTCGACGGCGCCGCGGTCATAGCCGCGCAGCGTCTGCGGGAAGTTGCCCACAGCCGAGGCGGTCTCGTCGAACAGGTCCAGGCCAGGCGTCACGTCGCTCATTGCCACCGTCCTTCTTCGTCTTCCTCGATGCTACTGACCCGGCCCCGCGGGAGGGGCCGGGTCAGCGCCGAGTGCGTACGAGATCGATCAGTGCGCAGAGGCGGCCGGCTCCACGATCTCGAGCAGGATGCCGCCGGTGCTCTTGGGGTGCGCGAAGTTGATCCGCGAGCCGCCGGTGCCGATCTTCGGCGTGTCGTAGAGGAGGGTCACGCCGCGCTCGCGCAGGGTCGCGCACGCCGCGTCGATGTCGGCCACCCGGTAGCAGACCTGCTGGACGCCGCCACGGCCTCCGTTGCGCTCGATCCACTTGGCGATCGTGCTGTTCTCGTTCAGCGGGGCGAGCAGCTGCACCTGGGCGTTCTCGGTCAGCTGGTCGCCGGTACCGAGCATGGCCTCCTCGACGCCCTGCTCCTCGTTGGTCTCCCGGTGGAGCACCCGCCAGCCGAACACCTCGGTGTGCAGCTTGATGGCGTCGTCGAGGTTGGGGACGGCGTAGCCGACGTGGTCGATGCAGATGAAGATGTCGTCGTTGCTCATGGTTTCACCCTATTCCCATTGGTCAGGCCAGTACGCCGTCGACCACCTGCTTGGCCTCGGCCTGGACCTGTGCCAGGTGGTCGGGGCCCAACAGGGACTCGGCGTAGATCTTGTACACGTTCTCGGTACCCGAAGGCCGCGCGGCGAACCAGGCCGATTCCGTCGCGACCTTGAGCCCGCCGATGGCCGCACCGTTGCCCGGGGCGTGGGTGAGGGTGGCCGTGATCGGCTCGCCGGCGAGTTCGGTGGCGGTGACGTCCGACGCACTGAGCCTGCCCAGCTTCGCCTTCTGCTCCCGGTTGGCCGGAGCGTCGACCCGGGCGTAGCTGGACGCACCGAACCGGGCTT
>JAGQUI010000416.1 GCA_020438595.1 Propionibacteriaceae bacterium
GTTCGTGACCGACGCAGCCGTCGTGGCCCCCCCGCTGGTGACCTCGACCTGCGCCGTGGGAATGGTCAGGACGACATTGCTCATGGCGATCGCTCCTGGTGGTTGGTACCTCCATGATCGCAGAGCGGGCCGGCGCCGGTCCGGCGCGGCCCGGTCCGGCGATCCACCGACCGGGCGTCAGGCGTTGCCCGCCAGCACCTCCGCGAGGTCGTAGCCGACGACCTCCTCGAGCTGGGCGAAGGTGCAGGACTCGGGCTCCCGGTCGGGGCGCCAGCGGCGGAACCGGGCGGTGTGCCGGAACCGGGTGCCCTCCATGTGCTCGTAGCCCACCTCGGCGACGAGCATGGGCTGGATCAGGTTGGTCTGGCGGATCTCCGAACTCCACCGGCTGACCATGCCGGGGCGGCGTCCCTCCACCTCGAAGGCGCGCCACGGGTGCTCCCCGGAGCCCTCGGGCAGCGTGACCGGCCCGAACTGCGCGGCGAGCTCGGCCCTCCGGGCGTCCGGGAACGCGGCGGCGACGCCGACGAAGTGCAGCACCCCGGACTCGTCGTACAGGCCGAGTTGGAGCGAGCCCAGCAGGGGCCGCTCGGGGGTGGAGTTCTTGTGCTCCCGCCAGCCGGCGACCACCACGTCCGCCTCCCGGGCATGCTTGATCTTCACCATCGCGCGCTTCCCGGGCTGGTACGTGCCGTCGAGCGGCTTGGCGACCACCCCGTCCAGCCCCGCGCCCTCGAACCTGGTGAACCACACGTTCGCCACCTCGAGGTCGAGGGTGAGCGGCGTGAGGTGCACCGGCGGCTCGGCGTTGGCCAGCGCCCGCTCCAGGAGTTCGCGCCGCTCGCTGAAGGGCCGCTCGAGCAGTGCCGTGTCGTCGAGCGCGAGCAGGTCCCAGCAGACCAGGGACGCCGGCGTCGTGGCCGAGAGCAGGTCGATCCGCTTCTGTGCCGGGTGGATCCGTTCGCTGAGCCGGCCGAAGTCGAGCCGGTCGCCGGCGACCACCACCAGCTCGCCGTCGAGGATGCAGCGGGGCGGGGTGTTGGCCAGCACGGCCTGGACGACCTCGGGGAAGTACACCGAGAGGTCACGGCCGTTCCGGCTGGTCAGGACGACGTCGTCGTTGTCGCGGAAGACGAGGCAGCGGAATCCGTCCCACTTGGGCTCGTAGGCCATGCCGGCCGGGATGGACGCCTGCGAGCGGGCGAGCATCGGCTCCAGCGTGGGACGCAACGGAAGCGACATTGGCCCATCTTGGCCGGTGGGTCCAGACTGTGGCAATGACCAAGCACGACGATGCGAAGTACACCGCGCCCGTCCCGCTCTCGGACCGCCTGCGGCTCCCGATCGGTGCGGTGTCGATGGCCGACCTCGATCCGTCCGCCACCCCCGGCTACCCCGGCGAGGGCAAGGACGACGCCGAGCAGTACACGACGGCGCTCGCGCCGCAGCTGTCCGACCTGCAGGAGATGCTGTACGCCGGCGGTCGCAGCGTGCCCGAGAAGGCACCGCGTGTCCTGGTCGTGCTGCAGGGCATGGACACCTCGGGCAAGGGGGGCGTGATCCGGCACGCGATCGGCCTGGTCGACCCGCAGGGTGTCGACATGACCGCGTTCAAGGCGCCCACGGCCGAGGAGCGCAAGCACCACTACCTGTGGCGGATCCGCAACGCCCTGCCCGGTCCGGGCAAGATCGGCATCTTCGACCGCTCGCACTACGAGGACGTCCTCGTCGTGCGGGTGGAGAGCCTGGTTCCCGAGGACGTGTGGAGCCGGCGCTACGACGAGATCAACGAGTTCGAGGCCGGCCTGGTCGCCGACGGGTACCGGCTGGTCAAGTGCATGCTGAACGTGTCCTTCGACGAGCAGCGCGAGCGACTCGCCGAGCGGCTGGCGGACCCCACCAAGTACTGGAAGTACAACCCCGGCGACGTGGACGCGCGGCGGAAGTGGCCGGCCTACATGGAGGCGTACGAGGCCGCCCTGGAGAAGTGCAACACCCAGGCGGCGCCCTGGTACGTGATCCCGTCCGACCGCAAGTGGTACCGGAACTGGGCGGTGGCCGAGCTGCTCCGCGAGACGCTGTCCGGCATGGGCCTGGCCTGGCCGGCGGCCGACTTCGACATCGCCACCGAGCAGAAGCGGGTCGCCGACAGCTGAGGGCCCCGGACGCAGCGAGGCTCCCGATCGTCAGGATCGGGAGCCTCTGCGTCGGTTGGTTCAGGCGGTGGCGACGCTCAGGTGCCGCTCGGGCTCGTCCAGTTCCTCTTCGATGCCGAAGTCGAGCAGGTCCATCGCCGCGAACGCGTACCGGGCGAGCACGAGGTCGAGCACCTCGCGGCAGGCGCCGATCGGCTCGCTGACCGACACCGCCCCGTACCGGTAGGCGATGTCGGACTGGGTGTGGTACGCCTCGTCGGCGCCGAGGAAGAAGGATCCGACCGCGATGTGACGCCGTCCCTGGGCACGCAGGCCCATGATCGCCTGGGCGACGGAGGGGCCGGAGTCGTCGGCGACTGCGGTGAGGCAGGGCAGCCGGTGGTGCGTCGACCACTGCCGGGCCCGCCGGGCGAGCAGCGCGCTGCCGCGCACGTCACCGGTGCAGGCCGCGGAGAGAACGAGGCCGTCGAGTTCGAGGCAGCGGGCCTGGCTGAGCGATGCCCGGAGGCGCTGGTCGAGAATGGTGAGCAGGCTGATCTCCGGCCCGATCGGGCGCGACAGCGTGAAGCGGAGGTCGGGGTAGTCGCCGCGGGCGCGGTGGAGTAGTTCGGCCATGGCCGGTTCGCACTCGACCGCGTGGGTGAGTTCGAGGGGAACCAGGACGACTTCATCGGTACCGGACGCGGCGAGCTGGTCGATCACCTGGCCGGTGCTGGGCGGACTGGCCTGGAGGAACGCTCCG
>JAGQUI010000417.1 GCA_020438595.1 Propionibacteriaceae bacterium
GGGTGCGCCAGCGCGAGGTGCGAGCGCGGGTCGATCAGCGGGGCTCCGCCGCGTCCGGTCAGGCCGAAGTCGGCCTCGGTGAACTCGCCCCCGCCGGAAAGTGGGGCGCCCTCCGCCTTCGTGCGTCCGATGATCTGCTCCTGCTCACGCAGGCTGCCCCGGTCCCAGGTCTCGATGTGCATGGCGATCTTGCGGGCGACCAGGTAGCTGCCGCCGTCGAGCCACGCGGTCGCGGGGTCGCCGGACGGAGCCGTCCACACGTGCGCGTCGATGCCCGCGGCGTCCTCTGCGCGCAGGCTGGCGGTGCCGTCCTTGAAGCCGAACAGGTTGCGCGGCGTGACCTGGTCGCGGGCCGTGGACGACGTGCGCCCGAACCCGAGCTGCGACCACCGGATCGCCGCCCGGCCGAACGCGATCCGGGTCAGGTTCCGGATCGCGTGGACGGCCACCTGCGGGTCGTCCGAGCACGCCTGGACGCACAGGTCGCCGTCACTCGCGGACGCCACCAGCGCGTCCCCCGGGAAGTGCGGCAGCCGCCGCAGCGCGTCTGGCTGCCGCGCGGCGAGCCCGAACCGGTCGGTGCCGTCGCCGTCGCGGAACAGGCTCGGACCGAACCCGAACGTGATCGTCAGGTTCGCCGGATCGAGCCCGATCGCCTCGCCGGTGTCGTCGGGCGGCGCGTCGTAGTTGCCGGTCAGCGGTCCGGCCGGCCCGGCGCCGAGCCCCTGCGTCATCCGGGCGGCCGCGGCCGTCCAGTCCCGCATTTTTTTTCCAGGTCGTCGCGGGTGGCGGACGCGAGCAGGTCGAACGCCGCGAAGTGCAGCCGGTCCTGCGCCGCGGTGGTGATCCCGGCCTGCCTGTCGCCGTGGAAGCTCACCGTGTGCCACCGCGGTTCGGCGTCCGCCTCGGCCTGGGCGCGTCCCGTGGCGGCCATCGCCCCCGCGCCGGCCAGCGCGATCGCCGCCCCGGCGCCCGCCGAACCGATCAGCCCGCGCCGGGAGAGCCCGGACGCGGTCACGAGAGCACCGCGCCCGCGATCTGCGACAGCGGCTCGGAGAGGGCGTTCACGGCGTCCGACAGTTCCTTCACCTGGGCCTCGGTGAGCGTGTCATAACTGACGAATCCGTCCCCCGACCGCGTCTGGTCGAGCAGCGCCTGCAGCTCGGCGAACCGGGTCTCGATCCGGGCGTCGAGCGCGGCGTCCTTGCGCTTCAGCAGCTCGCGCACGCCCTGCCAGGCGACCCGGGCGCCGTCCACGTTGGCCTGGAAGTCCCACAGGTCGGTGCGCGACCAGTACTCCTCCTCGCCGGTGACCTTGCCGGTGGCCACCTCGTCGAGCAGGCCCTTGGCGCCATTGGCGATCGAGTCCACGGTGTAGGTCAGGTCGCGGGTGCGGTCCCACAGCACCTGGGTGTTCGCGAGCAGGTCCGCGGCGTAGGTCTCGCGCTCCGCGGCGGTCAGCGGCGTGTAGCCCTTCGCGCGCTGCGGCCACAGGTCCTTCTCGATCCGGTGCCAGCCGGTCCACTCCTCGCCCTCGGCGAGGTCGGCCTCGCGGGCGTCCATCTTCGGGTCGAGATCGCCGAACGACTCCGCGACCGTCTCGATCCGCTCCCAGTGGACGCGCGTGGGCGCGTACAGCGCGCGCGCCTGGTCGTCCGACCCCGCGGTATAGGCGGCGACGAACTCCTCGGTGCCGGACAGCAACTGGTCGACCTGGTCGCGGACGTAGCTGCCGTAGGCCTCGTTGGCGGCCTCGACCAGCTCGGCGTCGTCCCCGCCCGGGCCCACCGGCTCGCCGGAGTCGGTGACGGTGAACGCAGCCCGGATCCCGTCCCCGGCCATGCCGGGCTTGCACGCCGAGATGTAGTCGCCGGCGGGTGCGCTCAGCACGAGGTCGCGGGTCAGCCCGGGCCCGATGTTCTCGACCTCGGCGACGACCTGCAGCCCGTCCGCGGCGAGCAGGTAGAACTCGTTCACCTGCGAGCCGGTGTTCGTCACCTGGAAGGTGAGGGTGCCGGACGGCGCGGTCGTCGCGCTCAGCACGCAGGCGGTGTCGGAGGCCTCGACGGACACCGTGCGGCCGTCGGCCGCGGCGGAACCGGCGGGAGCGTTCTCGGTGCAGCCGGCGAGCAGGAGCATCGCGGCGGCTGCGGGCAGGGCAAGGACTCGGAGGCGCATGGTGCCTTTCGAACGGTGGTCGGGTCGGGGAAGGGGCGGGGCTCAGACGGCGGCGGGGGTCGACTCCGCGACCGGCTTCGGTGCGGGCGCCTTGCGCCGGACCGTGCGGACGAACAGCGTCCCGACGACCGCCACGTAGGCGACCCAGACGACGGTCTCGAGCACGGTGGCGGCCGGCGAGAAGTTGAAGATGCCCTTGAGCAGGGTGCCGGCCAGACTGCCGGGCGGGAGCGCAGCGGTCACGTCGTAGGCGAGGTTGTTCAGGCCGGGCAGGATGCCGGCCTCCTGCAGGTCGTGGACGCCGTAGGCGAGCACGCCGGCTGCGACCAGGATCAGGAAGCCGCCGGTGACCGCGAAGAACCGGCCGAGGTTGATCCGGACCGCACCCGCGTAGAGCGCGTAGCCCAGGCCGATCGCGACGGCGAGACCGAGCAGGGCGCCGAGCAGCGGTCCGGTGGTGGAGCCCCCCTCGGCCGCGGCGGCCTTGGTGGCGGCCCACACGAACAGCGCGGTCTCCAGGCCCTCCCTGCCGACAGCGAGAGCCGCGATCAGCGGCAGCGACCAGGTGGCACCGTCCGCCGCGTCCACCTGGTGGCGCAGGTCGGACGCCATGGTCCGCGATGCGCCCGCCATCCAGAAGATCATCCAGGTGACCAGGCCGACCGCGACGATCGAGAGGATGC
>JAGQUI010000418.1 GCA_020438595.1 Propionibacteriaceae bacterium
TGAGTTCGCGATCGTACTACCCGTCCTGGTCCTGCTGCTGCTCGGCATCATCGATTTCGGTGTGGTCATGGGCGCGCAGACCCAGATCTCGAACGCCGCTCGTGAGGGCGCGCGGGCCGGCGCGCTGAGCGGTAGCTACACGCAGGCCGAGAACGCGGCCAAGAACGCGATCGCCAGCATGCCCGGGGCGACGAACAGCGCCACGAAGGTCACGATCACCTGCACCACGCCCAGCGGGGCGAACTGCTCCATGATCGATACGACGTCCGATACCGGAAGCACCATCAAGGTCAGCATCGCCTACCTCCACACCTGGATCTCACCGGTGATGCTTGGCATGGACCCGACCATCACCCTCCACGCAGACAGCCAGATGAGGATCGAGGCATGATGAGGCAGAAGGTGCGCAGGGGTGAGCGCGGCGCGGTGGCGGTCATCGTCGCCATCTCGCTGGTGATGCTGATGGCCGCCGCAGCGATCGGCGTGGACATCGCGAAACTCGCCTACGAACGCCAGACCCTCCAGAACTCGCTCGACGCAGCGGCTGCGGCCGGCGTGCTGAAGTTGCCGGACGACCCGACGGCAGCCGTCCTCGAGGCGCAGAAGTTCGCCAGCGACAACATGGTGGGTGCGCAGCTCGGCAGCATCACGCCCTCGGTGGCCCTGCGCTGCGTGACCAGCTACAACACCACCACCAAGTCGCCCGACTGGGCCACGGTTCTGGCCGTGTGCGGGATCTCCAGCCACACGTTCAACGCGCTCGACTGCAACGAGGACGCCGGTATCTGCTCGGTGCCGTGCACGACCGCCAACCACTGCAACACGATCGTGGTCAAGTACAACAAGACGGTCGACTACTCCTTCGGTCCCGCGATCGGGATCCCGACCGGCCAGACCGGTGCCATCGTCTCGGCGGCCTGCCGTGGCTACTGCGGCACGGTGGCGCCGAACCCGATGGACGTGGTGGTGATGGCCGACCGGACGCCGTCGATGGCCGACGGCTTCACGACCACGGACACGTGGACGAGCGTCAAGTACTCCACGCCGAGCGGCTCCCTGAGCAACATGAAGTCCGGTATCCAGGACATGCTCGGCTCGATGAACCAGGACCTGCAGTACGTGGCGTTCGGTACGATCGCCCTCAGTTGGCCGTCCTCGAGCAACAAGGTGGCCGAGCCGTCCGGCGGCGAGGCGTTCACCGACGCGGACTACCAGAGTTGCACGAAGTACAGCTGCACGTGGGACCCCGACAACAAGAAGTGGCACTTCGCCGGGTCCTGGGTGCCGATCGGCTACACGAACCACTACACGAAGACAGACTCCAGCGGCGTGGTCAGCGTCGACACCTCCACCACCCTGGGCAAGTCGGTCGGCCAGCTGGACATCTCCGACTCCAAGGTCAGCTACCCCAGCGCCAGCACCGGCAAGTCGACCAGCAGCAACGAAGGTACGCACCTCGCCGCGGCGCTGAAGGGTGCGGTGCGCTACATGCTGAACACCGATCCGGTGACCGACGCCGGCCTGCCGAAGCGTCCTGACGAGTACGGGACGCCCAAGAAGGTGATCATCTTCGAGACCGACGGTTCGCCATCGGAGATCTTCAACAGCGACTCGAGCGCACTGAACCTGAGCAACAGCCTCGACGTCGGCTCCGCGGGCAACGGGCAGATGCAGTCCTGCGACAACTTCACCCAGATCGCCTCCGAGGCCAAGGCACGGGGCATCCGCCTGATCATGATCGGGGTCGGCGCGGTGAACAAGGCGACGTGTGGCACGTCGAAGTACAACTACAAGTACGTGCGCGACGTGCTCGCGAGTGCCGCCTCGCCCACCAAGTCCGGCAAGGCGAGTGACGCCTCCGACTGCACGGTGTCGGGCAACACCGAGCTGGAGAACTCCGACGGAGACAACTACTTCTGCGCCGCATCGTCCGCCGATCTGAAGAGTGTGTTCATCTCGGCGTTCGGCAGCCTGACCGAGAAGTCGAAGCTGATGGCGCTGCCGAACGCGGCGAACTTCAGTTGACCTGCTCGACCATCATGACCAACGCGGGTCCGGCTCCAGCAGCCGGGCCCGCCCGGCGTCGTGGGTCCGATCAGCCCAGATAGGCCTGCACGGCGTCGGCCAGCGCCTTCGCGGCCCTCGTGCGGAAGGCCGCGGAGCCGAACAGGGCGGCGTCCGCGGCGTTGCGCATGTTGCCCATCTCGATCATCACGGCCGGACGCTCCGCGAGGTTCAGGGTGCCGAGGTCGTCGCGGGAGTCCAGGGCGGTGCCGCCGCCGATGTAGGTCGAGCGAGGCATCGGGGTCCCGGTCTCGAGCGCGTGCCGTATCTGCTTCGCCAGGGCCAGTGACTTCTGCTCGACCTTCGGCCCGCCGGTCATGGTGGGGCTGTGGATGACGTGGAAGCCCCGGGCGCCGCGGGCGAGGTTGCCATCGGCGTGGATCGAGATCAGCACGTCCGCCTTCAGGTCGTTGGCGAGCTTCGAGCGCAGGTTCACGCAGGGGCCCTCGCCGCGGTCGTTCGGACGGCTCAGCAACACCCTGGCCCCGCGGGCGCGCAGGACTTTCGCCAACGCGTTCGCCTGCGCCCAGTTGTAGGCGTGCTCGGGGTAGCCGGCGTTGGTCGCCGTGCCCGAGGAGTTGCACGCCTTGGTGCGACCGTTGCCGCTCGGCACCTTGCGCAACTCGCGCCGGGTCCAGACACCGTTGTGGCCCGGGTCGATCACGATCGTCCGCCCGGCCAGGGGCTTCGCGGTCCGGCTCGGCGTCGGCGCGGGGGTGGTGGCCGGCAGCGCGGTCGTGCCGGGTGAGGCGGGCGCGGTGGTCGGCGAGGCCGACCCGGACACCGCCGGCGAGAT
>JAGQUI010000419.1 GCA_020438595.1 Propionibacteriaceae bacterium
GCCGGCATCACGGTACGTGATCGCGGCTCGGAGAACGGCACGCTCGTCGATGGCGAGGCCCTCCGCGACGGCTGTGCACCAGTGCGCATCGGCACCATCCTGCGTGTCGGCCAGAGCACCCGCACCGACCACCACCCGGACCAGCACCCCGCGCCGGTCCGGCGACAGCTCCGGCACGGGAACCGGCCGCGGCGGCCCGCCCACCGGGAAGGGCACCGGACGCTGAGGCGGCGCCTCAACCCCGAAGGACGGCCGGCGGTCGCGGCGTGCCGGTGCCCCCGCGGGCGCTGGCCAGTGCGAGCACGTCGACCCCGGCAACGGCGGGGGCGAGGTCCGCAAAGCGGTGCACGACCTGCGCGAGCAGGGCGGTAGCAGTGGGCGAGGGCACCTTCTTCTGCCCGAAGGAGAAGCCCTCGAAGCCCCGGTAGACCGACCCCGGCGTGACCCTGCCGGACGGTCCGACGTTGTAGGCGACCACGCAGGCGACGAGCTCGGCCGTCGACCGGGCGGCCTCGGGGTCGCCGCCGGGGCCCCACAACGCGGGCAGGCGTCCCAGCGTGTCGAGCACCCAGTACGCGCCGTACCAGTGCGGAGGCCACTTGACCGTCTTGAAGCGGAACCCGTGGCCGAACATGTAGGGCCGGCGCGAACCACGGTCGCGCCAGACGTCGAGCAGGGTGTTCGCCGCGTCGATGAGGCCGTCCGGACGCTCGGCCTCCGGCAGCCGGGAGAAGGCCCGCAGGGCCTCCAGGGACACCTGCGGGCAGACCTCGCCCTTGCGCCCCGGGCCGCGGAAGCCGACCGCCGGGTCGGGAATGCACGTCCAGGCCGGGCCCTGGTCGGTGTCCGCCAGGTCGGCCGCCATCCGGGCCAGGGCCTGCCGGGTGGCCGGGTGCCCGGCCCGCCCGTACCGGACCAGGACCTCCGCGATGGCGTGGGTGTCGCACGGCAGCGTCCCCCACAGCGGGTCGGGACGCCTGGGCGCCTTGCCCCAGGCGAGGAAGCGACCGGCGTCGGTCTGGTGCCCGCCGAGGGCGTCGAGCGCCCGCTCGACCCGCTCGTCGTCCCCACCCCGAACCCCCAGGTCGGCCAGGAGGTGCAGCCGGTTCGGCAGGTAGGCGGGGCTGTCGTGGCCGGGCACGACCGCAGCGGTGCCCCACGCGGGCAGGCCCGCGATCAGCTCCTGCACCATCGGGCTGGACACCGCGGCCGCACGCGCAGCGATGACGTCCGGATCGTCCTCGGGCCGCTCCAGCAGGCCGGTCAGCGCCACCCAGCGCGCGGGCGCTTCCTCGCTCGTCAGCAGCCACTCCAGGGGGTCGTCGCCCCAGATCAGCACCCATCGGTCCCGCTCGAGGTGCGGCATGCCTCCACGCTACGCCACGGGCGCAGGTTCGACCGGCCGTCGGCCGACCCAGGATGAAAGGTTTGTCATCTTCGTTTCCCCTGCGTTTCATCGGCGCGCGCGACGGTGGAGGCGTCGCGACCCCCGTTCGCGGCCGAGCATCGAAGGAGTGAACGACATGCGCATGTCAGGGATCGGCATCGCGGTCGCGGTCGTCATCGGCGTCGGGGCCGTGACCGCCGGCACCGCGGTGGCCGTCAACGCCGACCGGGACCAGTACCGGCAGCAGGACCGGATCGCCACCGCGTCCCCCACCGCGAGCCCGACCGGCACCCCGGTCCGGGACCGCGATCGCGACCGGGTCCAGGACCCGACCGCCTCGCCCACCGGGACCCCCACCGCGAGCCCGACCGGTACGCCGGTCCAGGAGCGCGTCCGTGAGCGCGTCCAGGTGCGGACGGCGACGGCGACCGCCACGGCCGAACGCAGCCAGACCCGGCAGCAGACCCGGGACCGGACCGCCACCGCCACCTGCACGCCCACCGGGTCGCCGGACCGGGCGAAGGAACAGGCCCGCGAGCAGGCCCGCGCCTCGGCCACGGCCACCCCCACCGGATCGCCGCAACGCAACCGCGGCAACTGACCCGGCAGACACCCGGGGGCCGGCCCAGCTGGGCCGGCCCCCGGTGTGTGTAAGGAGGCTCGATCAGCCGGTCAGCGACGCGGCCCCTGGCCGTAGCCGCCACCGACCTGGCGGACGTTGAGCAGTTCCAGCACCTTGGCCTCGTCGACCTTCAGTTCCCCGGCGAGGAACCTCGCGAGGTCGGCGTGCTCGGCGGCGCGCTGCTCCACCGTGAGGTCACGGCCGCGGGTGTCCGACGCGTTGTCCGCGTGGTAGGCCTGCATGGCCGCGGCGACCGCGTCCTGGCTCACTCCGAGCCCCTCGGCCAGGGCGGCCTGGTTGGCGACGGCGCCGTAGCCCGCGCCGTTGCGCAGCCCGGCGTTCGGGTTCGCCTCCGTCGCGGTGCGTCCGTAGCCGGCGCCGCGCTGCCAGGTCTGGCTCGCGGTCGGGTTCGGGGTCGGCGCCGTGGTCTCCGCGCTCGCGATGCCGGCCACCCCCAGGGTCGTGGCGAGGGCGATCATGGTCCCGCCGACTCCCAGAACGATCTTCTTGCTGAACATGTCCACTCCTTCTCGTGGGCTGGTTTCCGTTGTTGGACACCAGTAGAGCCCGGCTCGATGAGGCGTCCGCGTGGCCGGCGTGAAGCCTTCGTGAAGGCGTTGCGGGCCGGCGCGATGAACGCCGGCCGACCGCCGGGTGAACGCACCGCGCGCCGCTTGACCGCCGGCCGCCGACGCGGGATCGTCGCAGGTATGGACACCGACCTGGACGGCGTGCAGCCCGATGTCGACGAGAACCTGCGCGAGTTCATCGACCGGCTGGTCGCGCAGGGCTACACGGTGGCCGACGGGGACAGCCCCGACCCGGTGCTGATCGACCCGATGGG
>JAGQUI010000041.1 GCA_020438595.1 Propionibacteriaceae bacterium
ACGCCAGGATCGTGCTGATGCCGCAGGCCACTGGCGCCTGGTCGGGGGTGCGGCCCGGCGAACTCCTCGACTACCTCGCGTCGCTGTACGTCGCTCCCCTGCCGGTGCCGGCGCTGGTCGCAGCCCTCGGCATCGACGGCTTCGCGAACACCCCCTACCGCCGGCTGTCCGGGGGCCAGCAGCAGTTGGTCAACCTCGCCGGCGCGGTCGTCGGACGCCCCGAGCTGGTGTTCCTGGACGAACCCACGGCAGGGCTCGACCCGCACGCCCGGCGGCAGGTCTGGACGCTGGTCCGCGAACTCCGGGGGGCCGGCGTCGCCGTCCTGCTCACCACGCACGCGATGGACGAGGCCGAGCAACTCGCCGACCGGGTGGTCCTGCTGAACGCCGGACGCCGGGTCGCTGCCGGGACGGTTGCCGAACTCACCGCGGAGAAGGGCCTGGAGGAGCTGTTCCTCGACCTGACCACCCCTGGGGGTTCGTGGTGAGCGTCCTCGACCTGACCCCCGCCGCTGCCCCGGCGCCGTGGGCACGGCGCGTCCTGCGGCACGCCTGGATGGAGACCCGGCTGGTGGTCCGCAACTCCGAACAGCTCCTGCTGGCGCTGGTCATCCCGCTCGGCCTGGTCGTGGCCGGGGTGCTCGCCGGCGACCGGCTCGGGCTCGCCCGGGAGCCGTTCGTGGCCTCGGTGATCGCGCTCGGGCTGTGGTCGAGCGGGTTCACCTCGCCGGCCATCACGACCGCCTTCGAACGCCGCTACGGGGTGCTCGAACGGCTCGTGGCCACGCCCCTGCGCCGGTCCGACCTGCTGGCCGGGAAGGCCACCACGATCGCCCTGCTGGCCCTCGGCCAGGCGGTGGTGCTGGTCGCGGCCGGGCTCCTGCTCGGCTGGACGCCGGCCCCGGTGCCGGCGCAGGTGCTGGTCACGGTGGCGGTGGTGCCGCTCGCGCTGGTCGCGTTCGCCGGGCTCGCGCTGGCCCTCGCCGGACGGGCGTCCGCGGAACTCACCCTCGGGTTGGCAAACCTGATCTACCTGCTGGGGGCTGCGGGCGGCCTGCTGGTGCCCGTGGACAGCTTCCCCGCGTGGGCGCAGCCCGTGCTCGGCCTGTTGCCCACCACCGCGCTCGGCGAGACGCTGCGCAACCTCGCCACCGGGGCGTTCGATCCCCTGCCGCTGCTGGTCGTCCTCGTCTGGGCCGTCGCTGCTGTGGCCCTGGCCAGAAAGGTGTTCCGATGGATCTCGTAGGCAGTCCCACCGCGCTGCGGCGCTGGGCCGTCGCCTCGCTGCTCGCCAACATGGGCATCGTGGTCACCGGCGGGCTGGTCCGGGTCACCGGCTCCGGCCTCGGCTGCCCGACGTGGCCGCAGTGCACCCCCGGGTCGTACGTCCCGCACGCCGCCGCGGACGCGCACGCACTGATCGAGTTCGGCAACCGGACCCTCACCTTCGTGCTCGCCGCGATCGCGATCGGCACGTTCGTCGCCGCCTGGCGGGCCAGGGACGCAGCCGGCCGGCCCCGACGGCGGGTCCGCGGACTGGCGTTCGCCGCAGGTCTCGGCATTCCCGCCCAGGCGGTGCTCGGCGGCATCACGGTGCTCACCGGGCTCAACCCGTGGGTGGTCGGGCTGCACCTGGTGCCGTCGGTCGTGCTGATCGTGGTGTGCGTCGTGCTCGTGCACGAGACCTGGCCGGTCCGGCCGGCACGGGTCCGCCCCCACGCCCGGCTCCTCGTCGGGGCGGCCGCGGCGCTGGGCGCGGTGGCGGTGCTGCTGGGCGTGGCGGTCACCGGAGCGGGCCCGAACTCCGGGGACGGCGGCGCCGCCCGCAACGGCCTCGACCTGACCGGCATCGCCCGCGTCCACTCGCTCAGCGTCTGGGCGGTGGTGATCCTGACCGTCGCGCTGCTGGTGGTGACCACGGGCCGGGCGCGCCGGGCCGTCGCGCTGCTGCTCGGCGTCGAACTGGCCCAGGGTGCGATCGGCTACGCGCAGTACTTCCTGGCCCTGCCGCCCGCACTGGTCACCCTGCACATGCTGGGCACCACGCTGTTCACCGCAGCGCTCGCGAACCTGTGGTGGCTCACCCGGGGATCAGCCGAAGACCAGCGGGTCGACGGCGGCGGCGATGAACACGACCGCCAGGTAGCTGTTGGAGAGGTGGAACAGCCGCATGGGCTTGAGCGCGGCGTCCAGCAGGCCCCGGCGGGCCCTCAGTAGAAGTGCCACCGCCTCGGCCAGCATCGCGGCGCCGGCGACGCCCGCGACGGCCGGGTAGAGCCAGCCGGTGCCGGCCACCGGCCAGAGCAGCAGGCTGACCGCGACGGTCAGCGCGCTGTAGGCCAGGATCCGCCAGGCCACCCGCACCGGCGGCGCCACCACGGGCAGCATCGGCACGTGCGCGTTCAGGTAGTCCTCCCGGTAGCGCAGCGCGAGCGCCCAGGTGTGCGGCGGCGTCCAGGCGAAGACGATCGCGAACAGCACCAACGGCGTCCACGCCACCGACCCGGTCACCGCCGTCCAGCCGATCAGCGGGGGGAAGCAACCGGCTATGCCGCCCCAGACGATGTTCTGGGAGGTGCGCCGTTTGAGCGCCATCGTGTAGACGAACACGTAGTACAGGTTCGCGACCAGCGCCAGCGCCGCCGAGAGCCAGTTCGCCCCCAGCCCGAGCATGAGCGTGGCCGCGATGCCCAGCACCGCGCCGAACGCGAGGGCCCGGCCGGGCTGGACCAGGTCGCGGGCCATCGGACGCCGCCGGGTACGCCGCATCCGGGCGTCGATGTCGGCGTCCAGCACCGAGTTGAACACGTTCGCGCTGCCGGCCGCGGCCGTGCCGCCGAGCAGCGTCCACAGCACCAGCTGCCAGTCCGGGAACCCACCGGCGGCGAGGAACATCGCCGGGATGGTCGTGACCAGGAGCAGTTCGATGATCCGGGGCTTGGCCAGCGCGACGTACACCATGGCCACGGAACGCCAGTCGCCGGGCTCCAGGGCGGCCAGCGGCACGCCCTCCTCGGCTGGTTTCATTCGCTCCCCGATCCCGATCCGGCAAGGTCCTGCGCAGTTTAGCCACGATCCCGTCCCGACGGCGACGGCGCGCTCGGTGCGCGCCCGGCTGCTTGTACGCTCGCAGACGTGAACCCGCTTCGTGACCAGCGTGACCCGCGCCTGCCCAGGATGGCCGGGCCCTCGGCCCTGGTGCTGTTCGGTGTCACCGGAGACCTCGCCCGCAAGAAGCTGCTGCCGGCGATCTACGACCTCGCCAACCGCGGCCTGCTGCCGCCGGGCTTCGGGATCGTGGGCTTCGCGCGCCGGGACTGGGCGGCCGAGCACTTCGCCCAGCTCGTCTCGGACGCCGTGCACGAGCACGCCCGCACCGAGTTCCGCGAGGACGTCTGGAAGCAGCTGCAGGAGGGCATCCGGTTCGTCCCCGGCGAGCTCAGCGACAACAACGCGTTCGCCCAGCTGAAGGCGACCCTGACCGACCTGGACGAGCGGCAGGGCACGGGCGGGAACCACGCGTTCTACCTGTCGGTGCCACCGAAGGCCTTCGACGTCGCGGTGGCCCAGCTGCGCCGGCACGGTCTGGCCGACCGTCCGAAGGGGTCGTGGCGACGGGTGGTGATCGAGAAGCCGTTCGGCCACGACCTGGCCAGTGCCCGCACCCTGGAGAAGAAGCTGTCCCGCGCCTTCGAGCCGTCCAGCATCTTCCGGATCGACCACTACCTGGGCAAGGAGACGGTGCAGAACCTGCTCGCCTTCCGATTCGCGAACACGATGTTCGAGCCGATCTGGAACCGCAACTACATCGACCACGTCCAGATTACGATGGCCGAGGACATCGGGATCGCCGGCCGGGCCGGCTACTACGACGGCATCGGCGCCGCGCGGGACGTGATCCAGAACCACCTGCTGCAGCTGCTCGCCCTGACCGCGATGGAGGAGCCCGCCTCCTTCGACGCCGACCAGCTCAGCCAGGAGAAGCGCAAGGTGCTGGCGGCGGCCCGCGTCCCCGCCGACCTGGACGCCCACACCGCGCGCGGGCAGTACTCGGGCGGCTGGGCCGGCGGCGTGGAGGTGCCGGGCTACCTGGAGGAGCAGGGCATCCCCGGCGACTCCCGCACGGACACCTACGCCGCGATCCGGGTGGACATCGACAACCGCCGCTGGGCCGGGGTGCCGTTCTACCTGCGCACCGGCAAGCGGCTGCCCCGCCGGGTCACCGAGGTGGCGCTGAACCTGCGCCCCGCACCGCACCTGCCGTTCGACGGGACGGACGTCCGCTCGCTCGGCACGAACGCCCTGGTCCTGCGGATCCAGCCCGACGAGGGCATCACGCTGCGCTTCGGGGCCAAGGTGCCGGCCACGCCGATGGAGTTGCGTGACGTGAACATGGACTTCGGCTACGGCACGTCCTTCGCCGAGACCAGCCCGGAGGCCTACGAGCGGCTGCTGCTCGACGTCCTGCTGGGCTCCGAGCCGCTGTTCCCGCAGCCGGCCGAGGTGGAGCTGGCCTGGGAGATCCTCGACCCCGTGCTGGACCGCTGGGCCGAGAAGGAGGCACCACCCGAGTCCTACCCGTCCGGAAGCTGGGGCCCGCAGTCCGCCTTCGACATGCTGGCGCGCGACGGTTTCGCCTGGCGACGTCCCTGACAGGAGCTGTTGATGATCGTCAAACTCAGCACGACCAACGCCGCAGAGGTGCAGCAGGCCATCGCCAGCGCGCGCCACCACGTCGGGGCCAGTTCCGGACTCGTGTTCACCCTGGTGGTGGTCGCCGAGCTGTCCGAGTACGACCGCGCGATGGAGGCCTGCCTGGAAGCGGGACGCGAGCACCCGTCCCGGATCCTGCTGCTCACCAACGGACGGGCCCGCGCCGACCGGATGGACGCCGAGGTGCAGGCGGGCGAGGGCGCGCCGGGCGAGATCATCGCACTCAAGTTCCACGGCGTCCTGCAGAAGCACCGCGAATCGGTCGTGCTGCCGTTGCTGCTGCCCGACCTGCCCGTGATCGTGTGGTGGCCGGGACGCTCCCCCAAGGCGCCCGGCCTCGACCCGATCGGACGGCTGGCCACGCGCCGGATCACCGACGCGATGGGCGACCCGGACCCGGTCGCGGCCCTCGAGGTGCGTGCCCGCAACTACTGCGCCGGTGACACCGACCTGACCTGGACGCGGATCACCCGCTGGCGCGGGCTGCTCGCCGCGGCGCTCGACGCCTACCCGATGGACGTCAACCGGGTCGGGGTGTCGGCGGCCCCCGCCAACGCGGCCGCCGCCCTGCTCGCCGCCTGGCTCTCCGACCGCCTCGACGTGCCCGTGACGGTGGACCACGGCAAGCCCGGCCCGGGCATCACCGGGGTGGTGCTGGGATCGGACGACGACGAGATCCGGGTCACCCGGACCGACGGCAACCTGGCCAGCTTCTCCGCCCCGGGCCTGCCGCAGCGCCTCGTCGCGCTCCCCCGCCGCGACCTGAACACGCTGCTCGCCGAGGAACTGCGCCGCCTGGACGACGATCCGATCTACGCTGAAGCCATGGCAGCCCTCGTCCGTCGACTCGACAAGGCCGCCGAACGCGGCCAGGGACGTTCGGCATGAGCCTCGTGCAGCCCCAGGTCGTCCGGTACGCCGATGCGGCCGAACTCGCCGACCGGGCTGCGGCGAGGCTGCTCGCCGCCCTGGTCGAGTTGCAGCGCGACGGCCGGGTGGTCCAGGTCTGCCTCACCGGCGGGCGGATCGCGCACGAGGTCTACGCCCACCTGGGCGAACTGGTGGCCGGTTCCGGGCTCGACCCGTCCCGGCTGGAGCTGTGGTGGGGCGACGAGCGGTTCGTGCCCACCGGGGACCCCGATCGCAACGCGGGCCCGACCCTGGCCCTGCTGGCCGGCCACTTCGCCCTCGACCCGGCACGCACCCACCCGATGCCGAGCGCCGACGGCGTGATCGACGCGGCCGCGTCGGCGGCCACCTACGCCAAGGAGCTCGGCGACACGCGGTTCGACCTGTGCCTGCTCGGCATGGGATCCGACGGCCACGTCGCCTCGATCTTCCCCAACCATCCCTCCAGTGAGCCCACGGCGCAGCCGGTGATCGGGGTCAGCGACGCCCCGAAGCCGCCGCCGGAGCGGATCAGCCTGACCATCCCGACGCTGAACGAGTCCAGCCAGGTCTGGTTCCTGATCAGCGGGACGGAGAAGTCGAACGCGCTCGCCCGCTCGCTCGCCGGCGACACCAGCCTGCCGGCCGCGCGCGTGGCCGGGCGCGATCGCACGCTGTGGCTGGTCGACCAGGCGGCCGCGTCCGAACTGCCCTACTTCGACTGCCGGTCCTGACCTCTCAGCGTCAGTAGATGACCTCGCCGGCCGCCCGGCGGGCCCGCAGCGCGTCCAGCGCCTCGGCCAGGATCGCGACGGCCTCGGCGTCCGTGCGACGCTCCTTCACGTAGGCCAGGTGGGTCTTGTACGGCTGGGTCTTCGGCGGGGGCGGAGGGTTCTCCGAGTCCAGGTTCGCCGGCAGCCCGCAGCGCGGGCAGTCCCAGGTCTCGGGGACGGCCGCGTCCGCCGCGAAGGCCGGACGGGTCTCGTGCCCGTTTGCGCAGAAGTAGGAGACGTACAGCCGGGGAGCCGCGTCCCCGCGCTCCGCCTCTCCCATCGGACCGGCGCCGACCCGGCTGCCGCGAATCGCGCTACCACCAACCACGTGCCTTGACTCCTTGCTGCGAGTGCGATCGTCCGGGCGTCAGCCCAGGGCCCCGACTTCGGGGAAGTACCGGTAGAGGACGAGCAGGCCGACGATGCTCGCCAGCCAGACCAGCCCGACCGTGATGGTCAACCGGTCGAGATTCCGCTCCGCCACGGACGTGCCGCCCATGCCCGTCGTCATCCCGCCACCGAACAGGTCGGACATGCCGCCACCGCGGCTCTTGTGCAGCAGGATGAACAGGGCCAGGACGGCGCTGGTCAGGATCAGGACGATGGACAACGTCACGATCGGCCAGGTCATCAGGGGGAGCAAAGTCACCGGAGAATCCTAACTCACGCGGTGCCACTGCACCGAAACGGCGGCGAACACAGGACGCCGGCCGGACCGCGCGGTCCGACCGGTGTCCTGCGTCAGTTCATGGGAGGTCAGGCGACCGCGTGGACGAGGCCCCCTGCAGCGGCGGCAGCCGGCGAAGGGGGTCGCGTCTGGACCAGGTCAGCTTCAGCTGACCGAGGAGTAGAACATGACGATCCTGGCGAACTCCTCGGCGTTCAGGCTGGCCCCGCCGACCAGGGCGCCGTCCACGTCGGGCTGCGCCATGATCTCGACGACGTTGCCCGACTTCACCGAGCCGCCGTACTGGATCCGCACGGCCTCCCCCGCCGCCGCACCGAAGGTCTCGGTGACGTAGGCCCGGATGGCGCCGCACACCTCCTGCGCGTCCTCGGGAGTGGCGACCTCTCCGGTGCCGATCGCCCAGACCGGCTCGTAGGCGATCACGGACGCCGCGACCTGCTCGGCCGTCAGCGGCGCGAGGCACTCCTCGACCTGGCTGAGCACGTGCTCGACGTGGGTGCCCTGCTTGCGGATGTCCAGCACCTCGCCGCAGCAGATGATCGGGGTCATCCCGGCCTCGAACACCACCTTGGCCTTCGCGCCGATCAGCGCGTCGGACTCGCCGTGGTACTCGCGGCGCTCGGAGTGCCCGACCACCACGTAGCTGCAGTTCAGCTTCGCCAGCATGTCGGCGGAGACCTCGCCGGTGTAGGCGCCCGAGGCGTGCTCGGAGACGTCCTGCGCGCCGAACTTCAGCGGCAGCTTGTCGCCCTCCACCAGCGTCTGCACGGTGCGGATGTCGGTGAACGGCACGATCACCGCGGCCTCCGACTTCTCGGCGTCGTACTTGGCGTCGACCAGCGTCCAGGCCAGCTTCTGCACCAGGCCCGTGGCCTCGACGTGGTTGAGGTTCATCTTCCAGTTGCCGGCCATCAATGGCGTGCGAGCCATGTCACTCCCCTTCCAGGACCGCGAGCCCGGGGAGCACCTTGCCCTCCAGGTACTCCAGGGACGCGCCGCCACCGGTCGAGATGTGACCGAACGCGTCGTCGCTGAAGCCGAGGTTGCGGACGGCGGCCGCGGAGTCGCCGCCACCGACCACGGTGAAAGCACCGGTGTCGGCCAGCGCCTTCGCGATCGCCGCCGTGCCCTCAGCCAGCTCGGCGATCTCGGAGACCCCGACCGGGCCGTTCCAGAACACGGTCTTCGCGCCCAGGATCGCCTCGGCGAACAGCACCTCCGTCTGCGGCCCGACATCGAGCCCCATCTGGTCGGACGGGATCGCGTCCGCGGCCACCACGGTGACCGGACCGTCCACGGTCCGCGCACCGAAGTCCATGCCGGCGGCGACCCGGACGTCCACCGGGAGCAGGATCTGCTTCCCGGTCGCGGCGGCCTGCTCCAGGTAGGCCGCGCAGGTTTCGATCTTCTCGGCGTCCAGCAGCGAATGACCGATCTCGTAGCCCTTCGCCTTCAGGAAGGTGTAGGCCATGCCGCCACCGATGATCAGGGTGTCGGCGACCTTGAGCAGGTTGTCGATCACGGCGAGCTTGTCGGCGACCTTGGCGCCGCCGAGCACCACGACGTAGGGGCTGGCGGGGCTCTCGGTGAGCTTCTTGAGCACCTCCACCTCCTTCGCCACGAGGAAGCCGGCCGCGTTCGGTAGCAGCTTGGCCACGTCGTAGACCGACGCCTGCTTGCGGTGCACCACGCCGAAGCCGTCGGAGACGAACACATCGGCGAGGGCCGCGTACTTCGCGGCGAGCTCCTGGCGCTCGGCCTCGACCTTGGACTCCTCGGCCGGCTCGTAGCGCACGTTCTCGAGCAGCACGATCCCGCCCTCGGCCAGCCCGGCCACGGCGGCGGTCGCACTCTCGCCGACCACGTCGGCGGCCAGCGTGACGTCCGCGCCGATCAGCTCACCCAGCCGCTTCGCGACCGGGGCGAGCGAGTACTTGGGGTTGACCTCGCCCTTCGGCCGGCCCAGGTGGGCCATCACGACCACCTTCGCGCCGGCGTCCTTGAGCAGGGTCAGGGTCGGCAGCGCCGCCCGGATCCGGCCATCGTCGGTGATGGTCTCCCCGTCCAGTGGGACGTTGAAGTCGCAGCGGATCAGGACGCGCTTGCCCTTCAGGTCACCGAGGTCCTTGACTGATTTCACCTCTTGCCTTTCTTGCCGTTGTCACATGAAGAGACGGGCCGGCCCGCAGTGCGGACCGACCCGTCGTGGTTCATCAGAGCTTCGAGCCCACCAGCACGGTCAGGTCGACCAGCCGGTTGGAGTAGCCCCACTCGTTGTCGTAGTCGTACCAGGAGACGACCTTCACCTGGTTGCCGATCACCTTGGTCAGCGGAGCGTCGAAGATGCTCGACAGCGGGTAGGTCTCGATGTCCTTGCTGACGATCGGGTCCTCGCTGTACTCGAGGATGCCCTTCAGCGGGCCCTCGGCAGCAGCCTTGACGATCGCGTTGATCTCCTCGACGGTGGTCTCGCGGGCCGCCTCGAAGGTGAGGTCGGTGACGGAGCCGGTCGGCGTCGGGACGCGGAGCGCGTAGCCGTCCAGCTTGCCCTTCAGCTCCGGCAGCACCAGGGCCACGGCCTTGGCCGCACCGGTGGTGGTCGGGACGATGTTCAGGGCGGCGGCGCGGGCGCGACGCAGGTCCTTGTGCGGGGCGTCCTGCAGGTTCTGGTCCTGCGTGTAGGCGTGGATGGTGGTCATCAGGCCCTTGACGATGCCGATGCCGTCGTTCAGCGCCTTGGCCAGCGGGGCCAGGCAGTTCGTGGTGCAGGACGCGTTGGAGATGATGTTGTGCGCGGCCGGGTCGTACAGGCTGTCGTTGACGCCCATCACGATGGTGATGTCCTCGTTCTTCGCCGGGGCGGAGATGAGCACCTTCTTGGCGCCGGCGTCGATGTGCGCCTTCGCCTTGGTGGCGTCGGTGAAGAAGCCGGTGGACTCGATCACGATGTCGACGCCCAGCTCGCCCCACGGGAGGTTGGCCGGATCGCGCTCCTCGAACGCCTTGATCTCCTTGCCGTCCACGTAGAGGGCCTTCTCGTCGTACGTGACCTCGCCGGGGAAGCGGCCCAGGATCGAGTCGTACTTCAGCAGCTGGGCGAGGGTCTTGTTGTCGGTGAGGTCGTTGACGGCCACCACGTCGAGATCGGCGCCGGAGGCGACCAGAGCGCGGAAGTAGTTGCGGCCGATCCGGCCGAAACCGTTGATACCAACCTTGACGGTCATGTTGTGAGGGTCTCCTTTACGAACCGGTGTCCAGCGGCGGGCAGTCGGGCCCGGCCGTGTTCAAGCTCCACCCTAGCGGTTCGTGCTGCGCTCGGTTACCGGGGGCTCCGATCCGGAATTGCCCACCGCAGTCACGCGTCGTCGTCTGTTCCGGAACACCGCTCACGCGCTGTCCGTCGAGACTCCTCCGCTCAACCGGCTGACGCCGGTCACGCGTCGTCGTCTAACATCTCCGGGCTCAGCCCCGACTCGGTGTCGGGGATGCCGAGTTCCGCCGCGCGCTTGTCCGCGGTGGCCAGGAGCCGGCGGATCCGGCCCGCGACCGCGTCCTTGGTCAGCGGCGGGACGTGCAACTGCCCGAGCTCCTCGAGGCTGGCCTGCTTGTGCTCCAGGCGCAGCCGCCCGGCCACGAGCAGGTGCTCGGGAATGTCGTCGCCGAGGATCTCCAGGGCACGCTTGACCCGGGCTCCGGCGGCGACCGCGGCACGGGCCGAGCGGCGCAGGTTCGCGTCGTCGAAGTTGGCCAGCCGGTTCGCGGACGCCCGCACCTCGCGGCGCATCCGCCGGTCCTCCCAGGCCAGCACGGTCTCGTGGGCACCCAGCCGGGTCAGCATCGCCGAGATCGCATCGCCGTCGCGGATCACCACTCGGTCGATCCCGCGCACCTCCCGCGCCTTCGCGCTAATGCCGAGCCGGCGAGCCGCGCCGACCAGCGCGAGCGCGGCCTCCGAACCGGGACAGGTCACCTCCAGCGCCATCGACCGGCCCGGTTCGGTGAGCGAGCCGTGGGCGAGGAACGCCCCCCGCCACGCCGCCACCGAGACATCCAGGCCGCCGTTCACCACCTGCACCGGCAGGCCCCTGACGGGACGTCCGCGCGGGTCGATCAGCCCGGTCTGCCGGGCCAGCGACTCGCCGTCCCGGATCAGCCGGACCACGTAGCGGGTGCCGCGGCGCAGGCCGCTGCCGGTGATCACGACGAACTCGCAGGTGAAGCCGAACAGCTCGGCGATCGCCGTGCGCAGCCGGCGTGCGGCCGCGCCGGTGTCGAGCTCTGCCTCCACCACGATCCGCCCGCCCGCGATGTGCAGGCCGTTGGCGAACCTCAGCAGGGCGGCCACCTCGGCCTTGCGCAGTTCGGGCTTCGTCACCTCCAGGGTGGCGAGTTCGGACTTCACCTGCTGCGTCATTGCCATGGTGGTCGAGCGCTGCCTTTCGCCGTGGGTCGGTGGGTGGGCTCAGCCTACAGACCCATGATCCCGGCATAAACCGAGGCCAGCAGGTGGGGATCGTGCCGGGGTGATCCGTCCCGCATCCGGACCGGCGCGACCACCAGCCGGGCACCCAGTGCCGCGACATATGCGGCCAGGTGCTGGTCCTCCCTCGCGAACGTGGGATCGGCGAGCACGACGTCCAGGCGGAGGTTCGGGGCGTGCTCGGCCAGCACCTCGATGTGCCGGGAGGCGGTGTAGGCCGGCGTCTCGTCGTCGGTGGGCACGAGGTTGAGGGTGAGGATGCGGGTCGCCCGCGAGGATTCGATCGCCTCGAGCAGTTCGGGCACCAGCACGTGCGGGATCACAGAGGAGTACCAGGATCCCGGGCCCAGCACCAGGTAGTCCGCGGCCCGGATCGACTGCAGCG
>JAGQUI010000420.1 GCA_020438595.1 Propionibacteriaceae bacterium
AGCCCGACCGGCGAACCCACGGAGAGCCCGACCGGCGAACCCACGGAGAGCCCGACCGGCGAACCCACGGAGAGCCCGACCGGCGAACCCACGGAGAGCCCGACCGGCGAACCCACGGAGAGCCCCACCGGCACCCCGACCGCCACGGCGACGCCGACGGACGAGTGCACGAGGGACAATGACGAACACGGCCAGGGGAACTGCCCGACCACGGTGCCGAGCCCGACACCGTCGGTGACCCACACGCCCAAGCCGATGCCGTCGCCCTCGCGGCCGACGAACCGGCCCTGGTCGACCGGGCTGCCCAGCACGGCCTCGGAGACGGCTGCCGCCGCCTCCGGCAAGGAACTGAGCAAGTCCGTGCCGGCGTCCGAGAACACGCCGGAGACCCCGCAGGCGCCGGTGAAGCACGACCAGCCGCCGGCCGAACCCGCGCGCAAGGAATCGGCGGAGGCCGTGAAGCACGTGGAGGCCGTCCAGACCTCCAACGGCAGCAGCCGGGCCACCGAATCCAGCGGCCACGCCTCGCAGACGCCGCAGCACAACCGGCACACCGTGAAGTCCCAGTCGAAGACCACGAAGACCGCCAAGGCCGACCACGCGAAGACCACGAAGGCTGCCCAGGCCGACGACGGGAAGACCGACCAGGCGAAGCAGGGCCACTCCCGCGGCGGGCACGGGTCCCACGGTCACAGGGGCTCGTGAGGTACCCGAGGGTCGCCGTCGCGCTCACTCTCACCGCCGCACTCGTCGCGGGATGCAGCGGTTCGCCCACTGAGCCCGCATCGTCCACTACGGCCTCGTCCACCACGGCCATGGTGACACCCACGCCAACACCGACACCCACGCCCACGCCCACACCGACGCCGACGCCGACGCCCACACCGACGCCCACCAAGCCGCCCAAGGACACCCGCAAGGGCAAGCAGTTGAACCAGCCCTACAAGGTCGACGGCATCATCGTGGTCTCGAAGAAGCACCGGATCAGCTCCGCCTACGGCCCGCAGGAGCCCACCGGGCCGTACCACCTCGAGGCTTCCGCGGCGAAGGCGCTGACGAGGATGACGGCCGCGGCGGCCGCCGACGGCGTCCGGATCCGCGTGCGCAGCGGCTACCGGAACTGGACCACCCAGAACGCGAGCTACCAGAAGGCGCTGCGCAACTACCCACAGAACATCTCCTTCTACGCCCCGGCCGGTGCGAGCGAACACCAGACCGGCCTGGCCGTCGACCTGTGGGACGGCGTGACCTGGAGCCTGCCGATGGCCTACACCGCCACCGGGAAGTGGCTGTTCAAGCACGCCCACGAGTTCGGCTTCATCCTGCGGTACCCCGACGGCAAGACGAAGATCACCGGCTACCACTACGAACCGTGGCACTACCGCTTCATCGGCAAGAAGGACGCCATGAAGTTCAAGAACAACAAGCAGACCCTCGAGGAGTACCTCGGCCTCGCCTGACCGGCGTCCCCCGCTTCGCTACTGCTACTTCGGCGCGCTACCCGTACTCGGGTAGCGTCCTCAACTGGCTGTAGCGAAGCCGGTGGCACGGGAGAATGGCGGCATGAGCATCGACAGGGCGGCGGCGGCCACCGGGCGGATCGGGGCCGGGAAGCGGATCGGCATCCTCACCAGCGGGGGCGATGCACAGGGCATGAACGCCGCGGTGCGAGCGGCCGTGCGCACCGCCATCTCCCTCGGCGCGCAGGTGTTCGCGGTCTACGAGGGCTACCAGGGCATGGTGGACGGCGGCACCGGCATCCGCGAACTGGCCTGGGAGGACGTCGGCAGCATCCTGCACAAGGGCGGCACGATGATCGGCACCTTCCGCTCGAAGGACTTCCGCGAGCGGGACGGCCGCCGCCGGGCCGCCCGCAACCTGCTCGGGCACGGCATCGACCGGCTGATCGTGATCGGCGGGGACGGATCGCTGTCCGGCCTCGACCTGTTCCGCGCCGAGTGGCCGGACCTGCTCGCCGAACTCGTCGCGTCCGGCGAACTCGACGCTGCGGTGGCGGCCGAGCACCCGGCACTGATGTTCTCCGGACTCGTCGGCTCGATCGACAACGACCTGGTCGGCACCGACATGACCATCGGCGCCGACACGGCCCTGCACCGGATCGTGGACGCCGTCGACGCCCTCGCCAGCACCGCGGCCAGCCACCAGCGCAGCTTTGTCGTCGAGGTGATGGGCCGGCACTGCGGCTACCTCGCCCTGATGAGCGCGATCGCCGGCGGCTGCGACTACGTCCTGATCCCCGAGCTGCCTCCGGCCGACGGCTGGGAGGACGCCATGTGCGAGGCGCTGCGGCGCGGTCGTGCCGCCGGGCGCCGCGACTCGATGGTGGTGGTCGCAGAGGGTGCACGCGACCGCACGGGGACGCCGATCACCTCCGCCTACGTGTGCCAGGTGCTCGAGGACCGCCTGCACGAGGACGCCAGGGTGACCATCCTCGGCCACGTGCAGCGCGGCGGCGCGCCCAGCGCCTACGACCGGTGGGCGTCCACCTGGCTGGGCTACGAGGCGGCCCTGGAGGTGCTGACCGCCGAGCCGGGCACGACCGGCCCGGTGATCGGCTTCCGGGGGAACCGGGTCTCGCGGGTGCCCCTCGTCGAGGCGGTGGCCCGGACCCGGCAGGTGCCCGAGCTGATCGCCGCCGGCGACTACACCGCCGCGATGGAACTGCGCGGCGGCTCCTTCATCGAGGCCGGCCGGATCTTCGCGGAGATGGTCGAGCCGAGCCGGATCGACGCCCCCGAGGCCTCGAAGCGGATCGCGATCATCCACGCCGGCGGCCTCGCCCCCGGCATGAACGCCGCGGCGCGCGACGCCGTCCGGCTCGGGA
>JAGQUI010000421.1 GCA_020438595.1 Propionibacteriaceae bacterium
TGAGAAGTTCGGCGCCGGCCTCGAGCGGGTAGAGGCCTTTGGCCCAGCGGCGGAGTGCTTCGTGGATCTCGGTCATGGCCGCCTCCCAGGGCGACTCCGACGCTCGAGTCGGTCGACCGGCACGCCGGCCGGCAGCCCGTCCCCGGCCGTCCGACCGGAAACTCCGATCGTTCCGCCGGGAGAGTTGCGGCGGAGTCGGTCGGCGCGTTCGCTGGTGGGGAGGGAGCGGTCGCTGCGCTGGATGAGGTCGGCGAGGTCAGTTCCGAGGCCTTCGGAGATCGTGCGTTGGTCGGCAAGGTCCTGGCGTCGGCGGTCCCAGTGCTTCTGGAATAAGCCCGTCGTCCAGGACAGCACCGCGATCACGATCACCCCGACGAACGCTGCCCATCGGGCGTTGAGGTAGTTGTCAACGATGGCGACGCCGAAGAGGAGCCAGCGGATGCTCCAGGAGATCCGGAGGGTGCGGTGGCGGGCCGCGAACGGGCTGACCATGGCGATGAGGACCTGAACGATCCGCCACGGCACGCAGTAAGCGTCGAGGATGTTGACCAGAGTCGAGTCGACCACCTCGACGAGGCCGAGGGACTGGCTGATGATCGCGCTGGCCCGCCGGTCCGTCAGCTGACCGCTGGCGACCTGGCCGACGAACTCCGGGCTGACCACCAGGGCGGCGCTCGAGGGCATGGCGACCTGGCCGCCGATGATCCGGCTGCCGATCCAGACCGACGGCTGGTGGCGTCCGCGCAGCGATGCGATCGGGACGATCGCGGCGAGCATCGTGTCGCGTTGGAAGTCGTTCGCCGGCCTGGCCCCGAACCGCCACCACAGCAAGGGCCGTGTGTTCCGTCCGATCACGAGGACGACGCCGATGGCAGCCGTCACGACCAGTGCAGGGAGCGAAAGCCCGCAGACGACGATCCAGACCAGGGTGCTGAAGATCACGCCGGTGATCTGCGATGCGGCCCAGGTGCCGCGCCAGCCGTTCACGACTGCGCCCCGGATGCGGCCGCCGGCACGGGTGGGATCCGCGAGAGTCTGGTGAGTTCCTTAACGTCGATCTGGCCGCCGCACAGGTCGGCGATCTCGACGGTTGTGAGGTGTTCGGCGAGCAGTGCGCGGACGGCGTCGGCTGCCTGCTGTTCGGCGGTGTGGACGGCCTGGTCGCGTTCGGCGATCGCGGTCAGGATGTCGACGGCGAGGTCGGCGAGGCGGCGCTCCTGCTCGAGACGCTCCTTGCGTTGGGCGGACAGTGCCTCGGTGACGCGGCGGCGTGCGTCCTGTTTGAATCCCTGTCTGACCATCGTGGGCTCCTCGTTCGGGGTGTACTCACTCCCTTAAGCCCGCCGACCCGGCCGTTCCGGACACCCGGCGCCTGACGAATCTCGACGAACCCGCCGAAGACCCCGTCCAGGACGTCCCGGAGCCATGTAACCAGTCGACCTCGAAACCCCTGATTTCAGACGTTTTCGAGCATCACACACCTCGATCGATTAACGTCGCGAAGCTCGCCACGTAGGACCAGTACGGCGCCGGACTTACGGCCGATCTGGAGCAGCGGAAGGGCTGGCACCGTTCAGATGAACCGGTAGCCCAGGTCCTGTCCCGCGATCCGGTTGGCCATCGCGTGCAGGGTGGGTTCGGCGAGCGGTCTGGAGAAGTCGGGAGCGGCCGGGAAGCTGGTCCGGGCGGGGTTCCACAGCACGACGTTGTTGCTGCCGGTCATGGTGGACGGTGCCCACAGTCCATCGAGGTCGGGCCAGGTGGCGCGGATCTGTCGTGCCCAGGCCCTGCAGGTGCTCTTGGGTGCGGTGGCGAGGGCGAACGCGGCGCCGTTGCGGAGTGCCCAACCGCCGGTCAGGTCGAGCAGTCGCAGGCCGCGGGTCGGTGTCCAGGCGGTGATCTGGGGTCCGAAGCTGTGGGAGTCGATGACCCGGGTGGCCTGGAAGGTCTCGGCCAGCGAGGTGGCCAGGCTGGTGGCGGTGTACAGCACCCCTTCGACCGACGGTGCGGCAGGTTCGGGTTGCGGGTCGTAGCGCATGGTCGGGATCGGGCCGAACCTTCGCAGTTGGTTCCAGGCGAGCACGTGTGAGCCTTGGGTGCGGTGGATCCGCCACAGCAGCGGCCGCACGCCGAGGATGTCATCCGGCTCACGCACGAGGTCTGCGGGCGGGGTGCGCGGAACCTTCGGGCGGGGTGGGTTCACCACAGGCCGAGACCGGCGACCAGTTCAGCGACCGGCGTCGGCTCACCGCCACCGGCCAGATGGGCGGCAGGGGTGCGGCCTTCCAACTCTGGCTGCGGGGTGTTCATGAACCCGGCCACCGATTCCGGCGACAGTTCGGCCGGGATCGCCGCCACGACCACGTCCAGGCCGGGGAGGCTGCGCCCGTCCGGGGTGAACTGCCAGCGCGGCAGTCGTCGGCCCCGGCCGAGCCGGAAGCTCCACAGGCTGCCCGCCGACAGCCGCTGCGAGACCCGGCTGCGGTCTACGCCCAGCAGCAGCGCAGCCTCGGCAATCCCGAGGCTGCCCGCCACCAACTCAGTCATCCGGGCCACCTCCGCCCGGCGGGCGCCCTGAACCAGAACACCAGGGTCGGTGTCGAGGACCTCAACCGCGGCCGGGCCAGCATGCTCGCGCAGGAACGCCGCCTCGGCGGCGCTCAACGGCGCAGCGGCCGGGTCAGTGACGCGGGACAGGTCCGCGTCCAGTTCGGCCAGGAACTCCGCTCCGCTGATTCCGACGTTGTGCCGGGCCAGCACGTCGTCCAGGCTCACCTCAACACCCATGCTCATATGCTATCACCGCCGTTAGATTGTGTGAGTTGATGGTTCTTGGCCTG
>JAGQUI010000422.1 GCA_020438595.1 Propionibacteriaceae bacterium
CTGCGAGTCGGCGCATCCCCTGCCGGGTCGCCCGAGTCACTCCCCAGGTCGAGTTCGCCTGGACCTTCCATGAGATCAGCCCCGTCCTGTACGGCGGCGAGCACGTCTTCCGCATGGAGTCGACCGGGCCGGACACCGTTCGATTCATCGACCGCGAGGTCTTCCACGGGCTCCTGCTCCCCTTCAGAACCGCCGGCATCAGGGCGAGGGGGAAACGCGGCATGGCACTCATGGGCGACGCGCTCAGGACCAGGGTCGAACGCCGATAGGGCTGGCGTCAGACGGCGCTGAGCGACCCTCTGGCCAGCGAAGACGATCGCACCGCAGAAGCGGGGCGACCTCTCTCGGCGACCCTGTCGGGCGTGGCCTTGGAGTGGGCCGGTCGGCGCGGACCTGGTCTAGGAGCGTGCGTCGGCGTACACCCGACGGTGGATGACGAGGACGAGGACGGCCGCGGTCACGGCGAGTGCGGCGGTGGCCCAGCCGAAGGCGTGCGGCTGAACCGCGATGACCAGACCGACGAGCCCGGGGGCGATCGCGTTCCCGATCGAGGAGGAGGCCGCCTGGAAGCCGATCACCCGGTCCGCTACCTCTGGTGAGGTGCGTTCGGCCGTGGTGAGGACCAGCAGCGGGTACACGGGCGCGGCACCGACACCGAACAGCAGCACGGCGGCCATGGCTGGCACGGGCAGTGCCAGGTTCGCCAGCACCGCTGCGCCCAGCAGGAGTGCGACGGCGATGCCCATCACCCTCCAGGACCCGACGCGTTCGGCCAGGGAGCCGAAGCCGATCCGTCCGATGACGAGGGTGAGCCAGTAGCCCGAGGTCAGGCCGCCGGCGATGACGGTCGAGACGCCGAGTTCAGTGAGGAAGACGAACGACCAGATGGCCACGGTCGCCTCGATGCCGTTCTGCACGGCCGCCAGGACAATGCCCAGCGTCGAGTCGAGACTCCACACCCCCTGTGTGGAGGGGGTGCCGGAGGTGGTCCTTTCCGGGACGGGCACATCCCAGCGACTCCGGGTCACTGTGAAGACCAGCGCGACCACGAGCTGCAGGCCCATGACGATGAGATACGCCCAACGCCAGCTCACCCCGCCGGCGATGACCGCGGTTGCGATCAGGGGTGACACGGCGGCTCCGAGCCCGTAGAAGGCGTGCATCAGGTTGATCCGTCGGGGCCCGAAGGTGCGGGCCGCGAACACGTTGAGCGTGGTGTCGACCGCGCCGGCGGCCAGACCGCTCACGGCAACAGCCGCGAGGAACTGCCACATGTTCGTGCTGGCCGCTGACAGGGCGAGGGCGGCAACCGATCCGAACGTGCCGACAGCGAGGACCCGCCCGACGCCGAAGCGCCGCAGGATGTAAGGGGCGAGACTGGTCGAGACCAGTCCCGCGAGCACGCCGACCGGCGGTACCAGGCCGACGGCGCTGAGCGGCTGGGAGAAGGACAGTCGCATCGACGGCCAGACGACGCCGAGCATGGATGGTGGGAGAGCGAGGCTGACGAAGGCGAGGTAGGCCAGGGTGACGATGAACAAGGTGGACCCTCTGTGTCGGTCGGGCGGGCGAAAGGGCGCGCTGACCGTGCGGCAGAGCCTGCTCGGGTGTCAGTGATCAACGAGGGCAGGCACGCGTACGGCTGGGATCAGCGCCGCGTGCCCGGCCGGCCGGGAAGTCCGTTCATGGTCGCGATGGTAGACCAGTCCACGCCCCGGGGCTGGTGCACGCCTCCCGCGGACCGTCCATTGCGTCCTCGCCATCCCCAGAGTTCCAGGTGGTGGGGTGTGCGATCGTCCCGCGGTTCGCGGAGCGGTCGCTAGGGGAGCGCGGCGATGAAGTCGGCGACCAGGTTGAGGTTCGCCCTCTCGATCCGCCATGGTTCGTCGCCGTGCTGGAGGTGGAGTGGGTCGGCGAGCACGACGATCATCAGGTCGAGTGGTTCGACGAGGGCGATCTGCTGGCCGCCGTGGCCCCAGGCGAGGTTGTAGCGGTGATTGCCGGCGTGGATGGACCACCAAAGGTAGCCGTAGGCGTTGTCCCGCCAGTTGCCGCCCACGCCGATCGTCCAGGTCCCCTCCGAGTAGGTCTGCAGCGAGTCGCGCACCCACTGCGACGGGATGACCTGCGCATCCCCGGAGCGTCCTCCGTCGATGTAGATCAGCCCGAACCTGGCCAGGTCGGTGGAGGAGAGGTCGATGTCGGCGTAGCCGAGGTAGTTGCCGTCCCAGTCCTGCTGCCAGAACCCCGGCGTGATCCCGAGCGGCGTGAACAGGCGCGCCTCGGCGAAGGACCGCAGGTCCGTCCCGCAGGCACGCGCGACGATGATCCCCAGCAGGTGCGCGGTCAGGTTGCTGTACGCCGAACTGGTGCCCGGGTCGTAGGCGAGCGGCACGTCGACCAGGTTGTGCTCGTGGAAGCCGGTGTAGAGCAGCTCGGTTCCTTCGGCGCTGGCCTCCTCCCAGGGGTAGCCCGCGCGCATCTGCAGCAGCTGGCGGATCGTGATCTGCCTCTTCCTCGGATCGGTGATGTCGTCGGCGAGTTCGGGGAAGAAGTCCACCATCCTCTGGTCGAGGCTGGTCAGACAGCCCTGCTCGAGGGCGAGCCCGACCAGTGCCGAGGTGATGCTCTTGGTCACGGAGTGGATGTTCACCTGCAGGTCGGGGGAACCGCCGTGGAAGTAGTCCTCGGCCACGAGGTGCCCGTTCTTGAACACGATCAGGCTGTAGATCGTCTCCAGCCGGGCCGCGTTGTAGTACAACGTGGCGACCGCATCCGGATCGAGGCCCTGCTGCTGGGGCGTCGAGACGGGCCACTCAT
>JAGQUI010000423.1 GCA_020438595.1 Propionibacteriaceae bacterium
AGGACGTCACCGCGCAGGCCTGGCGCACCGCGCTGGACCCGGCGGGGGAGTGGATGCCGGCCGTGCTGCGGGCCGCGGACCGCAGGCTGGAGGAGGTGCGCCGGCACGTGCCGGACGCGGGGGGACTGGTGATCGCCACCGACCAAAGACAGGCCCGCGCGTATGCGCGGGCCCTCGGATCGATCACCGGAGAGCAGCCGACGGTTGTGCTGTCCGACGATCCCGGCGCCAGCCGGCGGATCGAGCGGTTCAGCCAGTCGGAGGAACGCTGGATGGTCGCGGTGCGGATGGTCTCCGAAGGGGTGGACGTGCCCCGGCTCGCGGTCGGGGTATACGCCACCGCCACCTCGACGCCGCTGTTCTTCGCCCAGGCCGTGGGCCGGTTCGTGCGCAGCCGTCGGCGCGGTGAGCTCGCCAGCGTCTTCCTGCCCACCGTCCCGATCCTGCTGGCCCACGCCGGAGCCCTGGAACGGCAGCGCGACCACGTGCTGGGTCGTCCGAAGCACGCCGACGACCTGTGGGCCGAGGAGGAGGCGCTGCTGGCCGAGGCCGACCGCACCCGGCGCACCGCGGATCTCGAGGGCGAGCAGGAGACCCTGGAGGCGAACGCGGTCTTCGACCATGTCCTGTTCGACGCCCACGCCTACGGCATGCAGGCAGAGCCGACCAGCGCCGACGAGGCCGACTACCTGGGCCTGCCCGGACTGCTCGAGGCCGACCAGGTGGCCACTCTCCTCGCCGACCGGCAGCGCCGCCAACTGGCCCGGGCCGGGCGCAGGGAGAAGCGGGAGAAGGTGCCCGCGGAGGTCAGCCTGTTCCGCGCGCTGGAGGGCCGGCGCAGGGAACTGAACAGCCTGGTCTCCCAGGTGGCCCGGGTGAAGGGCGTGCCACACAGCCACGTCCACGCCGGCCTGCGCCGCGAGGCCGGCGGCCCGCCGCTGGCGAAGGCGACCACCGAGCAGGTCGAGGCCAGGATCCGGCTCGCCCGCCAGTGGCTGGCCAGCGCCTGAGTTCCACCGCCGAGTGCCTCCATTCCGGTCGAACGCCGCCGCTCGAGCGGAGGCACTCGACCGAAACAGGGGCGCTCAGCGAAGGCGGCGTCAGGACGCGGATTGCCAGAGCACCGCGACGAGCACGTTGACCAGGGTCAGGGCGAAGGCGGCGTTGACCAGCGCGGGCTGGTCGACGCCCTTCTTCGCGCGGGCCCGGGCGATCTCCGCGCAGGCGGCGACGGCGAGAGCGACGAGCAGCTTCACGCCGATCTTGATGTTGTTGACGTCCTCCTGGTTCAGCTCGTTGAGCGCGACGAGGACGAGGCCGATCACCACCTGGGCGCGGGCACCCCACACCAGCGGGACGAGCCCGCGCGGGGCGCCGAGCCGCATGGCGAGCCAGCCGCCCACGATCGCGGCCATACCGAGCAGGTGCAGGACGACGAAGACGCCGATGAGGAACTCCATGCCCGCACCTTAGCCAAGGCCGCCGAACGGATCGCGAGCGACGGGCCTACCGGCGGGTGAGCAGCACGATGAGCGAGCCCACGGCGATCACTCCGCCGACCACGGCTGCGCCGATGTACGCCGTCTGGTTGCCGCCGGCGGAGTTGCCCGCCAGGATCCCGAACAGCACGGCGATCACCGCGCCGACGACGATCGCGCCGGTCCAGTAGTTCTTCTGTGCCTGACTCAGAGACATCGTCCGACTCCTTCCGATTGCTCCCGGGGCTCTCCACGCTACGGCGCGGGAACACGGGGGAACAGAGCGCACAACTGGCACCCCGCAATCGGCCCGCGGGGCGTATCAGGAGGAGTCCTCGCCGCTCAGATACCGGTCACCTTGTCGGTGGCAGGGCTGGTCCGGCTGACGGTCGCGTAGCCGTCGAGGGTGCCCGTGACCCGGACCGTCAGGCGCTTCCCCGCGTCCGCCGCGGACGGGGTGTAGTCGGTCTCGCCGGACGATGCGGCGACCAGCCTGCCGTTGGCGAACCACTCGTAGGCGAAGCTGGTGCCGTCCGTCCACAGGCCGGCGTCGGCGGTGAGCGTCTCACCGACCGTGGCGAGCCCCGTCGCGGTGGGTGTGCCCGCGAGGGCAACCCGTCCGCCGCCCTCGCTGTCGCTGACCACCGTCTGGTAGCCCTTGCGGGTACCGGTCAGGCGCAGGGTCACCTCGGTGCCCACGTCGTCGCCGGTCAGCCAGTAGGTCGACCGGGTCGCGCCCTCGATGGGCTCCCCGTCACGCAGCCACTGGTAGCCGAACCTGACCTTGCGGGTCCAGCTGCCCCGGCGCACCGAGAGCTTCTCACCGGCTGCCTGGGTGCCGGTCACGACGGGCCGGCTCGCCCGCATCACCTTGCCGGTGTAGCCGCTCTTCCTGGACACGGTCGGGTGGTCGTCGAGCGAACCCGTGACCCGCACCCGGATGCGCGTGCCCGCCTTGCTGGAGGGCACGACGTACTCCGCGCCGGTGGCGCCCTTGATGGTGCGCCGGTTGGCGTACCACCGGTAGGTGAAGGTGGTGCCCCCGGTCCACTCGCCCGGAACCGCGGTGAGGGTCGCGCCGGTCGTCGCGGTGCCGCTGATCGTGGGGGTCGCCGCGAGCGCGACCCGCTTCGTCGGCTTGGAGATGCTGGCCTGGGAGGAGCGGTCACTCGCCCGGGAACTGGTCACGAGCACGCTCAGCTCCGCGCCCGCGTCGTCGCCGACCACGCGATAGGTGCGCCCGATCGCCTGGGGGATCGCGAGGCCGTCACGGAACCACTGGTAGGTGAGCCCGAAGGACTTGAACCGTCCGGAGC
>JAGQUI010000424.1 GCA_020438595.1 Propionibacteriaceae bacterium
ATCAGCGGAGACATCCGCGACATCACCTCGACGGCGCGCACGCCAGCGCTCATCGGGATGGGCGCCCGGTTTCGCCACTGCAATACGTTAGGCGTGCTGCCTTCAACCCTGGGCGTGCGACATCTCGTGCGACATCTCCCGGTCAGGCGCGGTCTCTGAGTGTCAAACACGGTGGGCCAGCTGACTCAACAGCAGGCAGTCAATGCAATGAAGCCGCAGGTCAGAGGGGCTCTGATCTGCGGCTTCGGGAGTGGCCAGGGACGGGGTCGAACCGTCGACCTTCCGATTTTCAGACATAGGCATAGTCGCAGGTCAAGCGGCGGCCACGCGGCCGTGTGCCACATCTCGTGCCACTTCCCGCAAGGGCACGGCACTCAGATGCTCTTGGGGAGCTTGGTGGCATCGCCCCTGTCGGCCAACACGGACAGCGCCTTGGCGATCTCGGCGTCACGTCCTTCGACAGCGTGCATGTACCGCTGGGCTGCCGCGGTCGAGGAATGGCCGAGCCGCTGTTTGAGGTCGACCAGGCTCGCTCCGGTTGCCGCGGCCAACGACTGGCCGGTGTGCCGCAGATCGTGGAAGGAGATGGTCACGCCGACCTTCTTCCTGGCCCGGACGAAGGCTTGGTAGACCGCATTGGATCGAACGCGTGCTCCGTTGCGGTCGACGAAGAAGAACTCGTCGCCCGCGTACTCGTTGGCGTGCTCGCGAAGGACAGGTATGACGTGCGGGGGAACGGCCACGGTGCGCCTGCCCGCGGCGCTCTTCGGGTCCTTTTCGAACCGAGTCGGCTCCTCGAGGAGCTCGACCCAGTTCTTGCTCACGCGAACCACCCCTCTGTCGAGGTCCACGTCGGCGGTGCGCAGGGCGCAGACCTCTCCGCGCCGCAAGCCACACCATGCCGCCAGGACCACGGCAGCCCTGAAGCGCGGCGTGATCGCCTCGACGAGCTCGGCGACCTGAGCGGGTGTCGCGATCGACCGCTCGGGACTCTGTTGCGCACCGGCACCGGGGATCTTGCAGGGATTGCGGAGGATGGCGCCGTCCTGGACCGCGACGTTGAAGACCGAGCGCATGAGCCGGTAAGACTGACTGATCGAGGTGCGACCGCCGGTGCCGCGGAGGGACCTGGCGTGCCAGGCCCGGATCACCGGGGGAGTGATGCTGATGATCGGCATGTCCAGGAGTTCGGCCATGTGGAGACGCATGTTCCGGCGGCACGTTTCCGCCCAGCGTCGACCAACGCGTGGATTCTGCTCCAGGTAGGACTCACAGCACTCGCGAAGTGTCCGGCGCCCCAGCCCTTCGTCCGGAATCCAGTGGCCCCCCTTGATGTCGCGCTCAACCCGGTCAAGGAAGCGTGCCGCATCGGCTTCGGTTCGGTATGTCTCCGGCGCCGTTTGACGACGGCCGTCAGGGTCGACGAACGACGCTTGGAACTTGCCCTAGGGAAGGCGGCGGATCCGCCCGAATCGACGGCGCACCATCAGCGTCGTCCACCCGACGGTCCCACCGGGTTGACGGTGCCGGACTCGACGAATGCCTTGAGCTCGCACTCGGGTATACGGACGTGCCGGCCTATCCGCACGAACCTGATTCTCCGCTCCGCGATCAGTCGGCGGGGGAACCGAGCCGTGGTCCCCAGGACGGCGGCGACCTCATCGACTGTCAGCAACCTGTCCATGCCAACCTCCGTGCCTCTGTGCGCCCGTCGTTGCAGGTCGAGCGGGCGCTGCCGAGCTCGGCGACCTCGGCAACGGTCATGTGGATCCTGCGCCCGCTTCTGGTCTCGACCATGGTTCTCCTTGGCCCTACCGGGGACACGCCAGGTCGGGGGGCACGATCCGCCGGTGGTGGAGCCCGTCGCGGAATTGGCCGGTCATCGGTGGATGCTGATGACGCTGTGTTGTCGCGGCTGGGTGCTGTGGTCGGTGGTGCGTTCGGCGACGACGGCCCAGTCCAGGGAGACGACGGCGCGTCGCCAGGTGGGGACGAGGTCGGGGACGTCGCGCACCTGGACGGGTACGTACCCGCCGCGGATGGCCGCGGTGAGGTGCTCGACGTTGTGGGTGACGCGGCGGGCGGCGGTGAACAGCAGCCCGGAGCGGACGAGGCGGTCGGGGAGGGTGGCAGTCCGGTCCATCAGGACGGACGCGTGGGTGAGGCCGCGGTGGGCTTCGGTGAGCAGGTCGCTGGTCTCGTCGTGGGTGAGGTCGGGAAGAGCGGCGGCGGTCCGTTCGAGGGTGAGGGCGAGGTGACGGCTGACGTTGATGGTGACGTGCTGTGGGCGGTTGAGGGTGGTCAGCTGTCGCCAAGGCCGGGCCCCGTCGCGCAGGTTGCGTCCGGCGGTGTTCAGCGCGTCGGTCAGTTGTGGCTGGTCGGCATGGGGGGCGGCGTCCCGGATGGCGAGGGTGGTGGCGACCAGATGGGCGCTCTGCTGGGCGAGCACGCGCAGCGTGTCGCTGTTGGGGACGGCCGCGGCGAGCTCGTCGTCGATGGGCCACCGGCCTGCTCTACGCCCACGACCTGCTGGGGGTCGAACACCGCCACCGGACCTACCCGTTCGCGTGCCCGGACCGTCACGGCAAGGGAATCGGGACGGGTCGAGGTCGTCAACACCGCGCCGGGAGCGTCGAGGACCATCGGGATCGCCAAGTGCAGGCCCTTGCCGGACCGCGGTGGTCCGAGGACGACCACCGAGTCCTCCACGGCGCAGTAGCACCCCACCCCCTTCGAGGAGCCCAGACGGAAACCCAGCTCGGCCACCGACGGCTTCCTTATCGACGGGCG
>JAGQUI010000425.1 GCA_020438595.1 Propionibacteriaceae bacterium
CGACCAGCTTGTCGACCTCCTCCGAGCGGGCGGTGACCAGGATCACGGACACCTCCGAGCGGGCCCGGATCGTGGTCAGCACCTCGAGCCCGTCCAGGTCGGGCAGGCCCACGTCGAGCAGCACCAGGTCGACCGGGTCGGCGGCGTCGAAGGTGCGCCGCAGCGCCTCGGCGCCGGTGTCGGCATGCACCACGGTGAAGCCGTCGGCCTCCAGGTAGGCGGCCAGGACCGTGCGGATGGCCGGTTCGTCGTCGACGACCAGGATCCGTCTCGCCATGCCACTCCTCCTTCCACCAGCGTCAGCCTGCTGCCGGCGCCGGTCCGGCACGCGCGGTCCTCCCGGCGTCCGCCGGGACCCTGCGTGCCTCGTTCAGCCTAGGGTGTGCCTCCCGGCGGGGCGATCGTGAGGCAGGGGTGGCCTGCGGCTGGGTCGCGGCGTGCACCCGCCAGCCCGCCTCGAGCGCGAACCGACCCGGAATCCGGGCCTGACCCACCTTTGTCGGGTTCTCAGCCACCTTCGGGGGTCGCGCTGAGTGCCTGACCCACTTTTGTCGGGTTCTGGACCGGGTGTGCGGCTTGATAACCCGACAAAGGTGGGTTGGTGCAGCGGCGGGCGGCCGGGGGCCGTCGATAACCCGACAAAGGTGGGTTGAACCCGGCCCACCGCCACCCAGGCGAACTCCGGGATCCCGGCGGCGCGGCCTCCGCCCAGGGGGAAGGCCGGCGCAGGGAGCGTTCCCGCGTCCCCGTGCCGGCTCCCCTCGAGGCAGGGAGGGTGGCGGACCCACCCGTCGGGTCACCGCAGCGGGCAGTCCGCCGGGCGCTCGCCGGTGCGGCCGTAGCCCTGGCCGGTCGCGGCGCCCGCGCCCTTGCCGGCGTTGCCGCGATTGCCGGTGCCCGCGGTCGTGCTGTCGTCGCTCCAGCGGCGGCCGTTGCGCATCCCGGTGCCGTCGGCGTTCCCGACCGTCCCGCCCTCGGCGAGCGCGGTGAAGGTGGCCAGGTGGTTCTCCGAGCCGGCCAGCAGGTTGGACAGCACCTGCTTCACGTCGGCGGGCAGGCCGCTGGTGTCGAGGATCTCCTCGAGGTCGGCGATGTCGGTCTTCTCCACGGTCACGCCCACGCCGTAGGCGTCGGTGAGGGACCCCTTCGCCTTCGCGAGCAGGTCGGCGTACAGCTTGGTCAGGCCGTCATCGGCGTAGGTGCCGGCCTTGGCGTCGGCGGCGGGGTCGTCGAGGCCGTAGCGGGTGAGCAGCAGGCCGACGCTCTCGAAGTGCCGCTGTTCACTGCTGGCGATCCGGGTGAACGCGGTGGCGTTGTCCGGGTACAGCTCGGCGATCGCCAGGTACAGGTCGCGGGCGAGCCGCTCCTCCTCGCGCATGTAGCTGAGTTCCTTCGCGAGTGCTGCGTCCACGCTGGCGGACGCGACCGGCGTCGGCGACGGCGTCTCGGTGGGCGGTGCGGCCGTGGCGGCGGCGGTGATGCCGATGCCCAGGCCGAGGGCTGCGACCGCCGCGACAGCGGTCCGGGTGATCCAGGTCCTGTTCATGGTGTGCTCCTTGTTCGACTCGGTACACCAGTCACGGTACGGAGCGGGAGTGAAGCGTCCGTGGGCCGAATGTGAAGCTTGTGTGAGGGCGTCGGAACCCCACCATCCCGACCGGGCCACCACAGACCCGGACCAGGTTGGGGACGGTTCCCAACTCGGTCCACCCGACCCACCGTCAGCCCCCGGACCAGGTTGGGGACGGTTCCGTTCCGGTTCGGATGGTCCATCCCCGTGAACCGGAAAGGAACCGTCCGGCGAACCGGAAAGGAACGGATCGCGCGATGCCGATCAGGCTCCAGCCGATCGGGCCTCAGCCGATGGCGTGGCCGACGAGGCGTCCGATCCAGTAGGTGATGCCCATCGCGAGCAGGCCGCCGGCAACGTTGCGCAGGATCGCCCGCACGATCGGAGAACCGCCCGCTCGGGCGCTGAGGTAGCCGGTGAGCACCAGGGCAGCCGTGACCGACGCCACGGTCACCGGGATCTTGATCTCGATCGGCGACAGCACGATCGCCAGCAGCGGCAGCAGCGAGCCCACCGTGAACGCGATCGCCGAGGACACCGCCGCAACCCACGGGCTGGTCAGGTTGTCCGGGTCGATCCCCAGCTCGGTCTCGGCGTGCGCGGCCAGCGCGTCGTGGGCGTGCAGCTGCTCGGCGACCTTCAGCGCCAGTTCGGCGTCCAGGCCCTTCTGCTCGTACAGCCCGGCGAGCTCGGCCAGTTCCTCCTCCGGCATCTCCTCGAGCTCGCGGCGCTCCTTCTCCAGCAGCGCGCGCTCCGTGTCCCGCTGGGCACTCACCGAGACGTACTCCCCCACCGCCATCGATAACGCACCGGCGGTGAGCCCGGCGATGCCCGCGGTGAGGATCGGGATGGGGTCCATCGTCGCGCCGGCGACGCCGATCACGATGCCGGCGGTGGAGACGATGCCGTCGTTGGCGCCCAGCACCGCGGCGCGGAGGCTGTTCAGCCGCGCGTGGTGGGACCCCTCCGCCGCCTCTGTGGCCTGGTAGGCGGCGGGATCATCGCCGGCGAGCGGCTCGGTGGGCGGCATGGGGCTCCTCTCGACTGGCGCAGCAGAGCCTATGCCCACGGGGGCGACCCCGTGCTCAGGCGAGCGGACCGAGCAGGAAGTTCTTCAGCTCCGACGCGGGACGTGACTGACCACCGTGCTGGGCCTTGAAGGCGGCGGAGCCGTCCGTGCCGCACAGGCCCAGGATCGCCTGCTGGCCACCGGGGTGCC
>JAGQUI010000426.1:0-1796 GCA_020438595.1 Propionibacteriaceae bacterium
GCGCACACCGCGCAGCGCTCGGTGGTGATCGTGCCCCGGGTGGTGATCGGCCGACGCAACGGCGTCAGCTGGCTGACCACCGTCGCCGCCCGCTCCGGTCCGGAACCGTCGGCCCCGGCGGCGCAGCCGGTGCCGCAGCGTCCGTCCGGCGCACGGGTCGTCTCCGGCAGCCTCGACGAGGTCGCGTGGCAGGGCATCGTCGAGCAGGCGGTGGCGCGGATCGGGGAGGGACGGCTGGACAAGGTCGTGCTCGCCCGCGGCGTGACCCTCGCCGCCCCGGCGCCGGTGGACACGCGCACGCTCGTCACCCGGCTGGCCGCCAGCTACCCGAGCTGCTGGACCTATCACGTGGACGGCCTGGTGGGGGCGTCGCCGGAGATGCTGATCCGCCGCGAGGGCGGGCTGGCCACCTCCCGGGTGCTCGCCGGGACGATCAGGCGCAACGGTGGTGAGGAGCTGGACCTGAAACTGGCGCACGCGCTGGCGCGGTCGGGCAAGAACCTGATCGAGCACGAACTGGCGGTGGCCTCGGTCGCGCACGCGCTGGAGCCGTTCTGCTCCGGCATGAACGTGCCGGACGCGCCCTACGTGCTGGAGCTGCCGAACGTGCTGCACCTGGCCTCCGACGTGACCGCGGTGGCGCACCCGGACGTGAGCGTGCTGCGGCTGGCCGGCGAGCTGCACCCGTCCGCGGCCGTCTGCGGGACGCCCACCCCGGTGGCACGGGAGACGATCGCGGAGCTGGAGCACCTCGACCGGGGCCGCTACTCCGGCCCGGTCGGCTGGCTGGACTCCGCCGGCGACGGCGAGTTCGCGATCGCACTGCGCTGCGGCCTGATCGACCCGGCCGACCCCGAGCGGATCACCGTCTACGCCGGCTGCGGCATCGTGGCCGAGTCGGATCCGGCCGAGGAGTTCGCCGAGACCGAGGCGAAGCTGCTGCCGATGCTCGAGGCGCTCGGCGCGGACCTGCCCGCGCACTGAGCCCCGGCCCGTCGTCCCCGACCCCCCGGCATTCCGGGCTCGACCCGGAATCTCCGAACGCAGCGCCGGCCCTCACTCCTGTTCGCGCGCAGCGCTGGCCGCCTCCTGGGCGACCCGCCTCAGCGCGATCAGCACCGGGTCGATCATCACGTTGCCGATCACGACCATGCGCAACGCGGCGCCGGGGCCGCCGGTCGCCATGGCCTCGTCCACCTTCACGATGTCGAGCAGGGCGACCTCGCGCATGAGCACCGCGTAGGCCTGGAGGCGCTCGCGGTCGACCAGCACCCCGGCCCGCCGGGCGCCCTCGATTGCGACGCCGAGGGCCCGCGCGGGCGGGGAGGCGGGGTCGACCGCCCAGCCGAGCCCTCCGAGAAGGCCGACGACCTCGTCGGTGAGTGGTTCGTCCATACCGGTCATGGGCAGGGCGGCGTGCGCGGCGCCTAGGAAGCTGTGCTGCGACGTGATGGGGGTGTCGAGGGCGGTCAGGATGGCGTGCACCCCGGCGATGCCGATTCCGCCGACCTCGATCAGGGCCCGCACCAGCCGGACGCGATCGACGTGCTCGGTGCCGTAGTCGGCGCTGGTGCGACCGGTGGCGACGCCCGACTGCAGCAGGCCCTCGCGCAGGTAGTACTTCAGGGTGTGCACGGGCACGCCGGTCGCCTCGGCGAGTTCGGAGATGCGCATTGGTGCCCCCGGGTCGTTGACATTGGATAGTGCTGCTGTCCACCATGGAACGGATCCGGACAGCAACACTATCCAAGCGGAGGCGGAATGGACCGGCGAACTCATGCCTACGACGGGCCACT
>JAGQUI010000426.1:1805-2789 GCA_020438595.1 Propionibacteriaceae bacterium
GACCGAGGCGAAGCTGCTGCCGATGCTCGAGGCGCTCGGCGCGGACCTGCCCGCGCACTGAGCCCCGGCCCGTCGTCCACCCCGGCGCTGAGCGGCGCCTCCGCCTCCGCACTCACCCCCGACCCGCGGGTCAGCACCCGAGCACAGCCCAGCCGCGACAACGCGGCCTGCGCGCGCTCCAGCTCGTCAACCAACGCCTTCTCGGTGAACCGCCACAGCTCCAGAGTTCGGGCTCGACCCCCGGTTGCTCGTCCTCGAGCTGCAGCCAGCCGCTCTCCACCGCCAGCCACCACTGCGCCAGGTCATCGGGACGCGGATCGACCAACACCCCGCCCGGGGCGCCGCCGGTCACCGTTTCCGTCATGCCAACAACGCTAGCCCCCGCCACCGACAGAAACGACCGCGACAGCCACTCAAACCATTTTGTCCAGCTGAGAATCAGCTGAATAAATAGCGCATGCGCTCGATTCGGGAGGCCTGGCCGGAAGCCGCCACACGACCACCGCCAGCGCGGCCAGCACGATCGCCACCAGCAGCCCCATCGGCAGCGCGACGAACAGGGTCCCGCCGATGACCAGGAAGCTGAACAGCCCGATCACGCCGTTGTAGGCGCCGTGCAGGAAGGACGGCGCCAGCACCGAGCCCGTGCGCTCCCGCAGCGCGGTGAGCAGGAACGACAGCGGCACCGTCCAGGCGATCATCGCCGGGATCCCCCAGCCCCATTCGGTGCCGTAGTTGTGGCCGAGCACGATGATCGGCGCGTGCCAGAACCCCCAGAGCACCCCGGTGAGCAGGGTGGCCCGTCCCAGACCCAGCGGACGCAGCAGGTCCGCCAGCACGCCGCGCCAGCCGTATTCCTCACCGAAGGCGAACAGTCCGTTCACCGTCAGCCCGGCGAGAATGCCCTGGACGATGCCGCCGGCGGCGAGCACGATCGGGGCGGGCACCGGGACGTCCGCGGTCATCCCCGGGACGACCTCGATC
>JAGQUI010000427.1 GCA_020438595.1 Propionibacteriaceae bacterium
AGCACGGACGCCTTCTTCGAGCGGGGGGCGTCCTCGCCGGCCGGCTCGCCGTCCGTTGCCTCGGCATCGGTCGCCTCGGCATCCGTCGGCCCGGTCGCCTCGGCATCGGTCGCCTCGACGACCTCCACGGTCTCCTCGGGCGCCGTCTCGACCATCACGTCGTTGCTGTCTTCGGTCACGTTCTACTCCTTGTTGCTACTGCTTGCGGGCGGCGCGGCTGTTCTTCCTGGGCTGCTGCCGCTGGATGACCTGGCGCTGGACGGTGGGCTCGGCCGGGGTGCCGCTGTCGGCGGCCCCGTCGCCGGAGGCCTGGGAATCCTTCCCGGAGGCCTTCGCGGACGTCGTTCCGCTGCCCTGGCGGGCCACCCGGTTCGGGTCGCTGGCCACCGTGGTGGACGGCTTGCGCGCACCGCGGCGACGGGCCGCGATCTCGTCCGGATCCTTCCCCTTGGCGCGCATGCGCTCCTCCCAGTCCACGTAGGCCGGGGTGCCGGGCGCCGGGTTGTTGTGGATCAGGATGTACTGCTGGCCCATCGTCCACAGGTTCGTGGTCAGCCAGTAGATCAGCACGCCGATCGGGATGTTCACGCCCATGAACAGGTACATGAACGGGAACAGGTAGAGCATCATCTTCTGCTGCTGCGCCATCTGCCCGGTCAGCGCCTCGGGCGGCATGTTCTTGCGCATCAGCTGCAGCTGGGTGATGAACAGCACGACCGTCATCAGCACCACCAGCGTCGCGGTCACGTACTGCGTGGCGCCGAACCCGCCCTCGATCGGCCAGAACGTCGAGGACAGCTGCGCGCCGAAGATCGTCGCGTTGTGCAGCGACTCCGCCAGCGCGGGGTTCTGCTGGAAGAAGTAGCCGAGCGGGTCGTCCGGCGTCCGGGAGACGCTGTTCAGCACGTAGAACAGGGCCAGGAAGATCGGCATCTGCAGCAGCAGCGGCAGGCAGGACGCCATCGGGTTGACACCCTCGTCCTTGTACAGCTTCATCGTCTCCTGGCCGAGACGCTCCCGGTCGTGGCCGTACTTCTCGTTCAGCTCCTTGACCTTCGGCTGGATCAGCTGCATGTTCCGCGCCGAGTTGATCTGGCGCACGAACAGCGGGATCAGCGCCGTCCGGATCACCACGGTGAGCAGCACGATCGACAACGCCCAGGTGATGCCCAGGTCGGGGTCCATGCCGAGCATCGTCAGCAGCGAGTGGAAGCCCACCAGGATGCCGGACACCGCCCAGTACAGCGGCGTCATCATCGCGCCGAGCATGCCCAGGAAGTCGTCCCACAGGTTCAGCGGGAGCAGCAGCAGGATCAAGGAGTTCATTTCACCTCATGGACGTGCGCGCACGCACGATCGGCGGCCGGTTCGGCCGGTTGGGCTTTCGCCGCCTGTTCGGCGGCCCAGACTTCGGCGGCAGGGGTGCCCGGCACGGGGTCGTACCCGCCGGCGGCCCACGGATGGCAGCTCGCCAGTCGGCGGGTGGCGAGCCAGGAGCCCTTGACCGCACCGTGCACGGCGCCGACGGCGTAGGCCGAGCAGGACGGGTAGTACTTGCAGACATTGCCGTACAGCGGGCTGATCACCGCGCGGTAGACCCTGAGCAGGCCGATCAGGACGTACTTCATGCCGCCAGCCGATCCAGGCAGGTCGCGAACGCGGAGCCGAAGTCCTCGGCGAGGTCGGCAGTGGTCGCCGGCGGCAGGGCCCGCACCACCACGTCCACGCTGAACGGGGCGGTGGGCAGGGTGGCCGCGGCCAGGTGGCGCAGCCTCCGCTTCACCCGGTTCCGGCTCACGGCGTTCCCCACGGCCCTGGAGACGATGAATCCCGCCCGCGAACTCGCGAGCGGGCTACGACGAGCGTGCACGACCAGGCTCGTGCGTCCGCAGCGGACGCCCTGGCGCAGCGTGTCGCGGAAGTCACCGGCGTGGCGCATCCGCGACTCGGCGGGCAACACCCTCCGGGCCGGTTCAGCCGGCGAGACGGGTGCGGCCCCGGCGACGGCGGGCCGAAACGATGGCGCGACCGGCACGGGTGCGCATCCGCAGACGGAAGCCATGGGTGCGGCTGCGACGCCGGTTGCTCGGCTGGAAAGTGCGCTTGCTCACGCGAGTGCTCCCAAGTTCGATGAAAATCAGGTCCAGATGCGCCCACCCGGGCGCACGAATGCCGCGACAGCGACTGCCCAACTCTACGCGGCGGCACCGACCTCCGGCAAACCAGACATCTCCCGGACGACACGTCGAGCCGACACGCCGTGCTGACAGAATGTTCTCTCGAAACTGTTTGCGCACCTGCCCAGACCTTCGCTAGGTTGCTCTACGGCCACCGGGGGCCGTTACCCCCGTGCTCGTGCACCTCTCGTGCACAGTCTGTGGACAACCATGTGGAAACCTGGCTGGGGCAGGTAGTGAGGAGCCGACGCAGGACCCATGTCGCAACCCGGGAGCCCCAACGAACCGGTCGCCTCTGGCGACCTCGACGCGGCGTGGTCGCATGTCTGGACCTCCTCGGACGCCTCCACCCGCGGCTGGCTGCAGGGCATGCGCCCGGTCACCGTCCACGACTCCCTGGTCATCCTGGCCGTCCCGAACGAGTTCACCCGCGACCGCGTCGAGAGCAGGTTGCGTCCGGTCATCGAGCAGCAGCTCTCCGACTTCTACTCCCGCCCGATCCGGCTGGCGATCGACGTCGACCCGTCCATCGGTGACGAGGAGCCGCCGCCGCTCGCCGAGCCCGAACCCGAACCCGAGCCGCCGGCCAGCACCCGCTCGACG
>JAGQUI010000428.1 GCA_020438595.1 Propionibacteriaceae bacterium
CGTACGAGGAGGACCACAGCCAGGGCAAGGACCGGCCGGTGCTCGTGATCGGCCACGAGGGGCCGTGGCTGCTCGCGCTGCCGATGACCAGCAAGGACCACGACCGGGACGCCGCCCAGGAGGCGGGCGAGGGCCGCTACTGGGTGGACATCGGCAGCGGCGGCTGGGACCGCCAGCGCCGGGACAGCGAGGTGCGGGTGAACCGGATCCTGCGGATCGACCCCGAGCGGATCCGGCGGATCTCGGAGCGGATCAGCCCGGAGCGGTTCGAGGAGGTCGCCGAGGGCGTCCGCAGGCACTGGTGAGCCGGTCGGACGGCGTTGGTGGGTCCATGGACAATGGGGAGATGGGACGTGATCGCGGACGGGTGCTCCGCGCCGCGCTGGTCGGCGTCGTCGGCCTCGGGCTGATCGCGACCGGTTGCACCGCCGCCGGCGCGGGGGCGGCCGGATCAGCCCCGTCCGCGACGGTGACGACGGCGACTCCGCTCGAGCCGTCCCCGTCGAGTGCCCCGTCCCCCTCCGACTCCACCGGGCAGGTCAGCACCGGCGTCCTGTTCAACGACCCGTGGGGGTCGCGGGCCGAGCAGCGCACCCTGCTGGCCGCCCAGGTGAAGGCGATCCGGAAGACGCGCAAGGGCGCGACGATCACCCTGCTCGCGTACTCGATCTCCGACCCGGCCGTGGTGAACTCGCTGATCGCGGCCTCGCGGCGAGGCGTCCGGGTCCGGATCCTGCTCTCCGACCACGGCGACTACCGGCGCGGGAACCGGCTCGCCGCCACGCTGGGTCAGGACACGTCGAAGAACTCCTACCTGGTCAAGTGCTACCTGGCCTGCGCCTCCGACGTCACCTATCCGAACCCGCTCACCGGCGAGGTGACGCGGCCTTACATGCACGCGAAGGCGATGGCGATCTCCGCGACCGGCCGCGACGAATGGGTCGTGATGGTGCCGTCCGGCAACCTCACCATCGACTCCACCGAGAGCCAGGCCAACGACCTGCTGGTCGTCCGCAACGACAAGGCGATGTACGACTTCGTGGTGGACCGGTTCGACGTGATGCGCCGCGACAAGGGGAACACCGCCGGCCAGGTCGAGTCGGGCAGCGTCGGGATGCGGCTGTTCCCCGAGGTGCCGACGATCCCGAAGTCCGGCAAGTTGCCCGCCCCGGACCCGGCCGACGACCCGTACGCCGCACTGCTGGACGACATCACCTGCGTGGTCGGCGGCACCCCGACCCGGCTCGATATCGCGATGTACCTGTGGAGCACGCCGCGGCGCTACCTCGCCCGGCGTACGGCGGCGCTGTCCGCGGCCGGGTGCGACGTCCGGGTGTTCGGGACGCCGGTGGCGGCGGGGCGGTGGGGCCTGGTCTGGGATCCGTCGATCCGCAGGGCGCTGCAGGCCAGGGGCGACGTCGAGATCCGTCAGATCGATGTCGAGACCGACCGCATCCTGCACACCAAGATCATCCTGATCGACGGCTGGGACGCGGCGGGCAACCGGATCACCCGCACGTACAGCGGCTCGCCCAACTTCATCGCGCAGGCGTTGTTCTGGTCCGACGAGCTGGCGTGGCACTCCACCGAGCCCGCCATCCTCACCGCGGAGCGCGACTGGATGGATCGCGTCCTCGTCGCACACTCGCGCAAGGTGCGCTGAGCAGCGCCGAATCGACCCACGCCCGCCCCTGCCGGCGTCGCGGGGAGTAGCCTGAACACAGAAGTACCGCCACGCGGAGGGAAGCCGGTGAGAATCCGGCACTGACGCGCAACCGTGAGCCGTCGTGGACGGCGAGTCGGGATGCTCCAACTGGTGGTCTGGCCCTGACCCGCTGTCGCGCACGCACGGGAGGCGGCGCAGACCGTCATCCCTCGCAAGCAGCAGAAGGATGACGACGATGAGCGTTCCCCACTGGCTCGAGAGATCACTGGACGAATCCCGCTACCCGGTGGCGGCCGCGCCCCGGCAGGTTCCCCCCGGCACGGTGACGGCGGCGGGCGTCCGTCCGTTCACCGCCGAGGAACTGGAGGCGGCCTGGGGCGAGTGGTCGGGCTACTCCCCCGGTCTCGCGGACGTGATGCTGGTGCTCGCCCGGACCGGATTGCGGTGGCGCGAGGCGCGGGCGGTCACCGCGGCCGATGCCGACGCCGAGCGGATCACCGTCGCCCGGTCGGCCCGCGAGGGTGGCAGCGCCCGCAGCTACCCGGCCCACCGCGTCCGACGGGTGCCGGTGGACGCGCGGGTGCGCCCGATCCTGCAGCGCCTGCTGGCCGGGCGTGACGCGGACGAACTGCTGTTCGCAACCAGCCTGGGCGAGCCGCTGCGCCGGGCCCCGGTCCTGCGCCGGCTGAACTGGCCCGAGACCGGCCGCGGCCGACGCCTGCAGGACCTGCGCCACACCGCGGCGTCCCTGTGGCTGGCCGACGGCGCCGCGCCCGCCGATGTCCGCGACTGGCTCGGCTGAGCCGGGCGGCAGGACGGGGTGGACCGAGTAAGGAACCGTCCCCAACCCGGTCCGGACCAGGTGGGGGACGGTTCCTTACTCGGTCCACCTCAGCGGACGTTGAGGCCGCCGACCAGGACGCAGCGGCGCCGGCGGGCGAAGGTGCGGGTCGAGGTCAGGCCCTCACCGGTCGGGCCGGCGATCGTGAACGTGCAGTAGCCCTCGCCGCCGATGCCGATGCCGGCGAAGGACGGGCCGTTCTTGACGAAGATCGTGGTCTGGATCCGCTTGGCCATCTTCGTCAGGGCGTTCACGTCCGA
>JAGQUI010000429.1 GCA_020438595.1 Propionibacteriaceae bacterium
AGGCCCACCCGCTCCGGGTCGGCGAGGGTGTTCTTCGCGTACACGTCGTCGTCGTGCAGGCTCACTGCCTCCCGCACCTGCGCGAGCCCGAGGTCGCCGAGCCCGATCGTGGCAGTCACCGCCTCGCGGGAACGGTTCACCACGAACACCGCCGCCTGCCCGGACGCGGGGTCGTGCGTGGCCACCGCGTCGACCAGCGGCGCGTCTCCGTGGCGGCTGGTCGGGTACGTGCCCACCTCCACGTGCGGACGCAGCACGTCGCCGACGGCCAGCCGCGCGGTGGTCGCGAACGGGAAGAAGATCGTCTGCCGCCAGGCCGGACCGCCGGGCTCGGTCATGATCGGCGCGATCACGTTCACCAGTTGCGCCTGCGACGCGGCGTGCACGCGGTCGCTGTTCTTCAGCAGCGTGATCAGCAGGCTGCCCACCACAACGGCGTCCGCCACCGAGTAGGCGTCCTCGAGCAGCCGGGGCGCCTCGGGCCAGCCGTCCGTGATCCTCCCCGACTCCTCGTACTCGGCGAGGTACCACACGTTCCACTCGTCGAACGAGATCGCGATGCTGCGGTCCTTGCGGTGGGTCGCCCGCACGTGGTCGGCGGTGGCGACGACGGTCTCGATGAAGTGCTGCATGTCGAGGCTGGAGGCGAGGAAGCTGTCCAGGTCGCCGCCGTGCTCCTGGTAGTACGCGTGGCAGGACAGGTAGTCGACCTGGTCGTAGGCCTGTTCGAGGACGACCCGCTCCCACTCGCCGAAGGTCGGCATGCCCGAGCCGGACGAGCCGCAGGCGACCAGTTCGAGCTTCGGATCGACCATCTTCATCGCCGCACCCGTGCGCGCGGCCAGCTTCCCGTAGTCCTCCGCCGTCAGGTGGCCGATCTGCCAGGGCCCGTCCATCTCGTTGCCCAGGCACCACATCCGTACATCGTGCGGCTCCGGCGCCCCGTTGGCGATCCGCGCGTCCGACAGCGCGGTGCCGCCGGGGTGGTTGGCGTACTCGAGCAGGTCGAGCGCTTCCTGGACGCCGCGGGTGCCGAGGTTCGCCGCCAGCATCAACTCAACCCCGGCCCGTCGGCACCACACCGCGATTTCGTCCAGGCCCACCTGGTTGGTCTCCAGGGAGTGCCAGGCCAGGTCGAGCCGCCGCGGACGCTCGTGCTTCGGACCCACCCCGTCCTCCCAGCGGTAGCCGGAGACGAAGTTGCCGCCCGGGTAGCGGACGGTGGTCACGCCCAGTTCGCGGACCAGGTCGAGCACGTCGGCGCGGAACCCGTCCGCGTCCGCGGCCGGGTGGCCGGGCTCGTACAACCCGTCATAGACGCAGCGTCCGAGGTGCTCGACGAACGAGCCGAAGATCCGGCGACGGACCGGCGCGACGAACTGGCTGCGATCAAGGCTGATCCGGGCCGTGGGCATGGACGGACTCCTTCGTCAGAGGAAGAGTTGCAGCAGCACCAGGTCGAGCCAGCGGTCGAATTTGCGGCCCACCTCGGGCAGGCGGCCCACCTCGACGAAGCCGAGCGATCGGTGCAGGGCCAGCGACACCTCGTTGTCGGCGCTCAGGCCGCCGATCAGGGCATGCACCCCGTCCGCGCGGGCGGCCTCGATCACCGCCACCAGCAGGGCCCGGCCGATGCCGCGGCCCTGGTGGCCCGGCAGGACGTACACGCTGTGCTCCATCGTGCGGGAGTACCCGGCCTTCGGCCGGAACGGGCCGTAAGCGGCGTAGCCGAGCACCGTCCCGTCGTCGTCCGCGACCAGGACGGGATGGCCGTGCCCGACCTTCGTGGCGTACCACTCGGCGTGCTCGACCGGCGTCCAGGGCAGCAGGTCCCAGCTCGCCGTCGTGTGCACGACCGCGTCGTTGTAGATCTCCAGCAGGGCCGGGAGGTCCGCCGGACGGGCCGCACGAATCCGCATCAGGACTCCGCCAGCAGGGCGTCCACGAACCCCTCGGGGTCGAACGGCGCAAGGTCGTCGGGTCCCTCGCCCAGCCCGATCAGCTTGACCGGGACGCCGAGTTCGCGCTGGACGGGCACCACGATGCCGCCCTTCGCCGAGCCGTCGAGCTTCGACAGCACGATTCCGGTGACGTCGACCACCTCGGCGAACACCCGTGCCTGGGCCAGCCCGTTCTGCCCGGTGGTGGCGTCGATCACCAGCAGCACCTCGGTCACCGGCGCCTTGCGCTCGATCACGCGCTTGATCTTGCCCAGCTCGTCCATCAGGCCGGTCTTGGTGTGCAGGCGGCCCGCGGTGTCGACCACCACCACGTCCACGCCGTCGGTGATCCCGGTCTCGACCGCATCGAACGCCACGGACGCCGGGTCGCCCCCCTCCGGGCCGCGCACGACGGGGACGCCGACGCGCGAGCCCCAGGTCTGCAGCTGGTCCGCCGCGGCGGCGCGGAACGTGTCCGCCGCGGCCAGCACCACCGAGTGCTCCTCGGCCACCAGCACGCGGGCCAGCTTGCCGATGGTGGTGGTCTTGCCCGTGCCGTTCACGCCCACGACCAGCACCACGCCGGGCAGGCCGTCCGCGCCGGTGACGCGCAGGTCGCGGTCGGCCTCGGTGCCGACCAGCCGGAGCAGTTCGGTGCGCAGCACGCCTCGGGCGTGGTCCGGGTCGGACGCGCCGTCGACCGCCAGTTCACGGCGCAGCGCGGTGATCAACTCGTCGGTGGGGCCCACGCCGAGGTCCGCGGTGATCAGCGTTGCCTCGAGGTCGTCCCACGCCTCCGCGTCCAGCCG
>JAGQUI010000042.1 GCA_020438595.1 Propionibacteriaceae bacterium
GTCGACGTCCATCACGACGAGGCGGCGACCGCGCCGTCCGATGCCTGCCGGGGAAACCGAGACGTCCACCCCACCCTCGGCCGCGGCCTTCGCGAGGGCCGGACGCAGCACGCCGGCGTCCACCCGCGACACCCACAGCTCGAGGCTGGTCAGCGGGGTGCGGGACAGGCGCCGGGAGCGGTCGATGTTGCCACCCAGTTCCGCGATCACGTTCGTGACGAGCGCGACGTGCCGGGTCAGCAGGGGCTGGCCGAGGACGGTCACGATCGCCCGGTTCCGCCGTGGCGGGTTGTCGCCGATGCCTTCGGACATCGTGATCGCGAGCCCGAGCCGGGCGCAGGTGCCGGCGAGCCGGTCCTCGAGCCGCGCGAAGCCGTCTGGAGGCAGGCCGAGCAGCAGCCCGATGCTGAGCCGGCCGCGGACCACCGTCTGCTCCAGGTCGAGGATCTCGACGTCGTCGGACGCAATCGCGTCCAGCAGTCGGGTGAGGACGCCCGGGGCATCGTCCCCGGTGATCGTGGCGGCAACTGTGTGCACCGGGTCGGCCATGGCGCCATCCTGTCACGGGCGCGCCGAGGTCGTTCGCCCGCTCCCGCGCGAAGAACCCGGCGGGTCTCGGTTTGTCGAGCCTGCTCCGCACTGCGCCTTTCGAAGTATCGTCGCCAACGCTCGATCATGGCCGAATGCAGGATGTTCTCGTGCCGTCGCTGTTGCCACTCGGGCGTCGTTGTGGCCGCGTGAAGCAGGTATTGGGGCAGTTTGCAGGCAACCCGGCCACCCTATGGCCGCGTGAAGCAGCTATTGCGCGCTCTGAGCCGCTTCATAAGCTGCGTCGAGCGGCCAGAACGCGATCGGCCGCCGGCTCGGCCGCTCATAAGCTGCCTGAAGCGGCCACAACCTCACGATCATGGCGGTGTGCGAGGGCAGCCTTTCGACTGGCCGGCACCCGAGCACGACCTAAATGCCGCGGTTTGCGTGGTCAGTTCAAGGGGCCTCGGAGGTGGCGTCGGAGCGAAGCCACCTCGTCAGCCAGCGCTCCTGCCGGGTACGCCTTCGACTTGCGCGGAAAATGTTCTCGAACAAGTCGCTCGGTTTCGGGGAGCACGCTGACCAGCCATTGACGGACTTGTTCTGGTGTTTGGAGGCCCTTTGGGACCGAATGCCACACAATGAAGCGCTTCTGCGTCCGGCCCACCGGCCCAGGCTGCCCCGGTCGGCCTCAAGGCAGCTACTCAGCCTCTGCCCGCACCGCGCCGTCGCCGCCCTCTTTGTCAAGGCTCCGGGCTGCGCCTGTGGATATCTGTACGACTTTGAATTCCCTTGTGGATAAAGGGTTGGCGGCCGGGAAAGTGTCAGAGGCGGTCTCTAGCGTTGGGGTCATGGAGGCAGGGTTCGAACACCGGACGGACAGCGAGTTGCTGGCCGTGATCGGCGCCGCCCTGGACGCCCTCACCGACGGCCGGCTCCGACTCCCGTCAGACCGCGAACAACTCGACCTGGCGCTCGCGTCGCTCCGGCTGGACGCCCGCCTGCACGCCTGGCAAGCCGCACTGCTGGCCGGGATCGAGACCGACGAGGTCGCCTGGCGCGAGCACAAGACCTCCACCACCACCTGGCTGGCCGACGCCGGGAACCTGACCCCGCGCGAAGCCCGACGACTCCTCAAAGCCGGCCAAGAGCTCCAGCGCTTCCAGGTCGTCGGCGAGGTCGCCGCGACCGGGCAGGTGTTGCCAGCCCAGGCCGAAGCGATCACGTCCGTACTGCGTGAACTCCCCGACGACTTCCCCACCCAGACCATCACCGAGGCGCAGGAACTCATGGTCGGGTTCGCCGAGACCCACAACAGCGCCGAACTCCGCCGCCTGACCAGCCGGCTGCTCGAAGTCCTCTCCCCCGACACCGCCGAAGCACTCGAAGCCGAACGCCTGGAACAGCAACAACGCCGCGCCCAGACCCGCCGCTACCTGGAGTTCACCGGAGACGGCGACGGCTCCGTCCTGATCCGCGGCAGCCTCCCCATCGCCCAGGCCGAACCGTTCATCACCATCATCGACGCCTACGCCGAGGCCGAGAAGCGCGCCCTCGACCGGCTCGACCCACTCACCGAACAGACCAGCCCCGCCATGCGCCGGGCCGACGCCCTGGTCGCAATGGTCAACCGGCACAACCAGGACGCCCTCGCCCCGAACCTGGCCGGGGACCGGCCCCGGATCGTGGTCACTCTGTCCTACGACAAACTGCTCAAACAGTGCCTCGACAACGGCCTGGGCGCCCACCTCACCCGCAACGGCCAGCCCCTGCCCGCCAGCACCGCGCGGCAACTGCTCTGCGACGCCGACATCCTCCCCATCGTGCTCGGCGGAGACTCCGAGATCCTCGACGTCGGGCGCACCGAACGCCTCGTCACACCACCCATCCGCGCCGCCCTCGAACAACGCGACGGGGGCTGTGCCTTCCCCGGATGCGACAAACCACCCCAGGCCTGCCACGCCCACCACATCATCCCCTGGTGGCTGGGCGGACCCACGGCGCTGCACAACCTCGTCCTGGCCTGCCCACACCACCACGGCATCATCGAACCCAGCCGCAACCCCACCGCCGACCGCTGGCAGATCCGACTACGCCCCAACGGCCAACCCGAAGTCCTCCCACCCCGGAGAGTCGACCCGACGCAAAGACCCCGACAACACGCCCGATTCCTCACCCCCGCGAGGAACTGACGGCGTGCGCGTCCCTTCAGGTGAGCCGGCAGAACGCGTCCACGTCCCCCGTCCGGCCGGCCACGATCACCTCGTCGTCGCGGCGGATCACCGTCGTCGGCGCGGCGAAGATGTAGTCCTCGTTCGCGCGCTTCACGCCGACCACCGTCACGCTGTTCTCGGTGCGGATCCTCGACTCGTGCAGCGACTTGTCCCAGGTGGACGACGGCGCCTTCGTCCTGGCCATCGCGAAACCGCCCTCGAACTCGAAGTAGTCGAGCATGTAGCCGGACACCGCGCGGGCCACCCGCCGGCCGGTGCTCGTCTCGGTGTAGACGACGTGGTGGGCGCCGATCCGCTCCAGGATCGAGCCGTGCTCCCGGGTCGCCGCCCGCGCCCAGATCTCCTGGACGCCGGCCTCCGCGAGGGCGAGCACCGTCATGATCGACTGTTCGACGTCGCTGAGCGCCACCACAGCCTTGCGAACCTGGCCGACACCGATCTGCTCGAGCGCCGTGCGGTCCGTCGGATCCAGCTCGATGACGTGGGTGAAGTCCTCGGCGTAGCGCTCCGCCCGGCCGTGGTCCGGGGTCACTGCGATCACGGGCACGTCCATCTCGGTCAGCGTCCGGGCGACCGCCGAACCGAACAGGCCCAGCCCGACCACGAGGATCGTCTCGTCGCTGATCCTGCGACCTCTTGATCTACCCAACAGGTGCCCACCCGGCCCAGGTACATCAGGACCAGGAGGATCGACTGCGACCAGGGGCCGAGTTCGGCGGTGATGCCGGTGGACAGCCCGACCGTCCCGAAGGCGGAGATCGTCTCGAACAGATCCGCTGCAGGCTGAACGGTTCGAGGAAGCCGATCGCGGCGGTCGAGACGCCGATCACGGTCACGCCGAGCAGGATGACCGTCATCGCCGAGCGCTGCACCGCGGACGCGATGGCGCGGCGCGAGACGACCGCCTGGCTCTCACCCCGCACCTCGGCGACCACCGTCGCGCTGATGATGCCGATCGTGCCCACCTTCACCCCGCCCGCGGTGCTCACCGAGCCGCCGCCGATGAACATCAGCAGGTACGTGAGACCGACCGTGGGCTCGCGGACGGCGCCGTAGTCGACACTGTTGAAGCCGACGGTGCGCGGGAACACGCCACCGCCGACGGCCCCGAGGAGCTTGTCCCCGAGCGGGAGCGGGCCCAGCGTGGCGGGGTTCGTCCACTCGAAGGCGCCGAACAGGAGGATGCCCGCCACGAGCAGGATCAGGGTGCCGTAGATCGTCAGCCTGGCGTGGATGCTCCAGCGGGCCGTGCTGCGCGTCCGGAACGACCTGCGCAGCTCGCTCAGCACGGGGAACCCGATCCCGCCCACCACGGTCGCGAGGCAGATCGGCAGGATGATCATCGGGTCGCCCACGAACCCGATCAGGCTGTCGGAGAACAGCGCGAACCCCGCGTTGTTGAACGCCGAGATCGCGTGGAACCCGCCGTACCAGCTCGCGGTGCCCCAGTCGCCGGTGCGGCGGACGAAGCCGAGCGTGAGCACGATCGCCGTCACCGCCTCGGCGACCAGCATCACCACCGCGATCCGGACCGGCAGCCGCCACGTCCTGGCCAGGCTGCGCTGGTGCAGTTCCCGGCTCGCCAGCAGCGAGTAGCGCAGCGGGATCCGTCCGGTGGCGATCCGGGCCAGGAAGCTCGCGATCGTGACGATGCCGAAGCCGCCCACCTGGATCAGGACCAGGATGACCACCTGGCCGAACGGGCTCCAGAACGACTCGGTGTCGACGACGGCCAGACCGGTGATGCAGATCGCGGACGTCGCCGTGAACGCGGCCTCCAGGACGCTCGCCGGCTGCCCGCCCGCCGCCGCGGCGGGCAGCATCAGCAGCCTCGTGCCGAGCAGGATCGCGGCGAAGTACGCCACGGGGATCACTCGGGCGGGATGACTGAGCCAACGCGCCAGCCGCACAGTCAGGTGCTAGGCCAGGACGCTGCCCGAGAGCAGCCATTGGGCCCAGGCTCCTGGTTCGTGGCCCCGCCCGGGCGAGGGGCGCCCGCCTGGCCTGGGAGCGATTCCAGAACTGTCGGACGCGTGTGCGAGACTCCTCCGGTGCGCGCCTACCGGGAGATCCTGTCGATCCCCGGCGCGCTGAGGTTCAGCGCGGCCGGGCTGCTGGCCCGCTCCGGCGGCGCGATGATGGGCCTCGGCATCGTGCTGATGGTGTCCGCGCTGTACGGCAGCTACGGGCTCGCCGGCGCCCTCGTCGCGGCGAACGCGGTCGCCTGGGCGATCGGGACGGCCGTGCTGTCGAACCTCGTCGACACCTACGGCCAGCGCCGCGTGATGTACCCGGCCACGATCGCCTCCGCACTGACCCTCGCCGTGCTCGTGGTCCTCGCCGTGCTGCAGTTGCCGGCCTGGACCCTGTTCGCCCCCGCGATCATCAGCGGGGCCACCGGCGGCTCCCCCGGCGCCCTCGTCCGCGCCCGCTGGAGCCACGTCACCTCCGACGCCAACCAGCTGCACGCGGCGTTCTCGCTGGAGTCGACCCTCGACGAGGTCACCTTCGTGGTCGGCCCGGTGCTCGCCACCGCGCTGTCCACCGGCGTGCACCCGGCCGCCGGCCTGGTCGCGCCCGTGATCCTGTCCCTGCTCGGCGCCCAGCTGTTCTACTCCCAGCGCGCCACCGAGCCGCCGGTCGCGCCCCGGCCCGAGCCGGGCACTCGACGGCCCGCGGCGCTGCGCCGGTTCATCCTGCTCACCCCGGGCGTCGCGGCGATCGTCGTGGTGAACCTGCTGATCGGCTGCGTCTTCGGGGGCATGGACGTGAGCGTCGTCGCGGCCACCACCGACTGGGGCTTCCGGTCCGCGTCCGGGGCGGTCCTCGCCGTGTTCTCCGGCGCCTCGGGCGTGGCCGGCCTGCTCTACGGGGCCCGGCACTGGCGCTCCCCACTGCCCGGCCGGTTCGCCACGGGCGTGGTCGCGCTCTTCATCGCCACCCTGGGGCTCTTCCTGGCCGCCTCCGTGCTCGTCCTCGCCGCGATCGGCGTGCTGGTCGGGCTGACCGTCGCGCCGACCCTGATCAACGGCAACACCCTGATCGGACGCCTGGTGCTGCGCGAGCGGCTCACCGAGGGCCTGGCCTGGATGGGCACCGGCATCGGCATCGGCGTGGCCGTCGGGTCGAGCATCACGGGCGGGGTCATCGACACCCACGGCTACCCGGCCGGTTTCGGCGTCGTCACCGGCTTCGCCGCGCTCGCCGCGGCCATCGCGCTCGCCTCGCTGGCGTCCGTTCGTCGCGCCGAGCGCAGGGTGTCGGCGGCAGACGACCCGGACGGCACCCGCGACACAGTTTTCGAATAACGCGGTTTATGCCCCCGGGGGTGTCCATTGGAGAGACAATGCCCTCGTCCGGGTCGTAAGCAATCCTGCGCATTGGCGGGTAGCCTCGGCTGCGGAAACCGACTCAAGGAAGAGCGCGCATGTCCACCGATACAGTGCACTACCCCGGCGTCCCCGACGTCATCAACGGCAACGGCGCCGTCGCGTACGTGATGAAGCACGTCTGCGGCGGTGTCATCGGCTACCCGATCACCCCCTCCACCGAGATCTCCGAGATCTTCGAGGCGGCCCGCGCCGAGGGCCAGCTCAACGTGTGGGGCAAGCACCCGTTCTTCGTCGAGACCGAGGGTGAGCACTCCGCGCAGAGCGGGGCGCTCGGCGCGGCGCTCGTCGGCGGCAACTTCATCTCCAACGCCTCCTCCAGCCAGGGCATCCTCTACGGCCTGGAGTCGCACTACGTCACCGTCGGCAAGAAGATCGGCGGGTTCGTGCTGCAGGTCGCGGCCCGCGTGGTCACCAAGCACTCGCTGAACGTGATGGCCGGGCACGACGACGTGTACGCGCTGCTCCCGACCGGCTACACCATCCTGTTCGGCTCCAACCCGCAGGAGGCTGCCGACCTCGCCGCCATCGCCTACCGCACGTCGGCCCTGTCGCTGATCCCCGTCGCCAACTCGATGGACGGTTTCGCCACCAGCCACGTGATGAGCGAGGTACTGCTCCCCGAGCCCGAACTGCTGCGCACCTACCTCGGCGATCCGTCCGGCCGGATCGAATGCCCGACGCTCGCCCAGGAGATGCTGTTCGGGGCGAAGGGACGCGTGTTCCAGCTGAACCGCTACCTCGACCGCCACGCCGACGACTTCGCCAGCGCCGACCTCACCGCGCTGCGGAACTGGCTGGGTGCCCGCGGCCCGCGGATCGAGGCGGACAACTCCGGCGACCTCCTCGAGGAGACCCTCGACCGCGTCCCGGTCGCCCTGCAGGCGCAGTGGCGGCGGCAGTGGCTGAACGCCTGGCCGGCCGGCACCCGCCAACTCGTCCCCGCGCTCGTCGACCCGCACAACCCCGGCCTGACCGGGCCGGTGCAGAACCAGCCCGACTTCCAGGCGGGCTCGGCCGACCACCGCACTCACTTCGCCAGTGCCGTGCCCGCGCTCGTCCGGCAGGCGATGGCCGAGTACTCCGAGCTGACCGGACGCGACTACTCCCCCGTGATCGCCTACGACTGCGACGACGCCGACTACGTGATGGTCGGCATGGGCTCGATCACCGACGACGTCCGCGCCGTGCTGCCCTACCTGCGCTCCCTCGGCCTGAAGGTCGGGGTCGTGTCGGTGAAGCTGCTGCAGCCGTTCCCCGAGGCCGAACTGGTCGCGGCGCTGCAGCACGCGAAGGCCGTCACCGTCCTGGAGCGTTCGGACGACACCGCGCTCACCCGGCTGGTCACCCAGGCGCTGTTCCACGCCCGCTCCAACGCCGAGGCCGGCGACGACGCCCCGTACCCGGGTGTGCCCGCGCTGACGGCGATCCCGCGGCTGACCACGGGCATCTTCGGCCTGGGCGGCCACGACATCCAGCCCCGCTACCTCGTCGCGGCGTTCCGCAACATGACCAAGGCGTCCCCCTCGCCCCTGGTCTACCTCGGCTCGCAGTTCTTCACGCCGAACCCGACGCCCGCGGTCGCGGCGATCCAGGACCGGCTCCGGGAGGCCTACCCCGAGACCGAGCTGATGGCGCTGGAGACCGAGCCCAACCCGGCCGTGCTGCCCGCCGGCAGCCTGCGGATCCGGTTCCACTCCGTCGGCGGCTACGGCACGGTGGCCACCGGCAAGCTGCTCACCGACGTGCTCTCCTCGCTGCTCGGCATGCACTCGAAGTCGGCCCCCAAGTACGGCTCGGAGAAGTCCGGCGCGGCCACGAACTACTACATCACCCTGTCGCCGGAGCCCGTGCTGCTCACCAACGCCGAACTGGAGGACGTCGAGCTCGTGGTCTGCCCAGACCACCAGGTGTTCTCCCACACCAACCCGCTGAAGGGCCTGATCCAGGGCGGCACGCTGATCATGCAGTCGGACAAGGAGCCGACCGCGGTGTGGCGCGAGCTGCCCCCGTTCGCCCGCCGGACGATCCGGGAGCGCAACATCACCTTCCTGGTGCTGGACGCCTTCGCGATCGCCCGCGCCCACGCCCCCAACCCCGAGCTCGAGACCCGCATGATGGGCATCGCCTTCATCGGCGCCATCCTCGGCCACGTCGGCATCGAGGGCGGCACCGGCGAGATCGAGGCCGAGGTCCGCGCCGAGCTGGCCAAGAAGTTCGGCCGCCGCGGCCAGACCGTGATCGAGGCCAACCTGGCCGTGATCCGGGACGGCCTGGGCGCGATCGTCGTCGACTACACCGACCCCGCGTTCGAGGCGGTCGAGGCCGACCCGATCCTGGCCGGGGTGCGGGAGTCGCTGTCCGTTGCGATGACCCCCACCGTGGGACGGGAACGCACCAGCGGGCTGTTCGATCCCGGCTACTACGACGAGATGGTGGGCCGGCCGTTCCGCGAGGGCACCATCGACGAGGCCCCTGTGCTGCCCGGCACCGGCCTGTTCATGCCCGTCGGCACCGGCGCGGCGAAGAACAAGGGCATCTTCCGGCGCACCGTGCCCGTGTTCGACCCGAGCAGCTGCACGGCCTGCATGGAGTGCGCGCTGGCCTGCCCGGACAACGCCATCCCGAACACCGGGCACGAGCTCGGCGACCTGCTCGGCGCGGCCATCGACGCCGCCGGGCTGAGCGAGGGCGAACGGGCCCCCTGGTACGGCCTGGTGCCGGAGTGGTCCGCCGCGATCCGCGCCGGCTTCGCCGCCGACTCCGCGGCCACCGACTTCGCGTCCGCGGCCCGGACGGCTGCAGCCACGCTGCCCGAGGACCAGGTGCCGGCCGGCCAGCTGGACGCGGTGGTCGCCGCGATCGCCGCCTTCCCGGTGGCCCGGACCCGTCCGCTGTACGACGCCGCCGAGAAGGCCGCGCCCGGCTCGGGCGTCCTGTTCTCCGCGGTGGTCGACCCGTGGAAGTGCACCGGCTGCCTGCAGTGCATCGAGGTGTGCGGGCCCGACGCCCTCACCTCGGCCGACCAGGACGACGTGCTGCTCGGCATGCTCGAGACCCGGTTCGAGCGGCTGACGAAGCTGCCCGACTCCCCGGCCCGGCTCACCGCCGAGGCCACCGCCCCCGGCGGGGACATCAAGCGGATCATGCTGAACCGTGCCGACTACTACTCGATGACCGGGGGCCACGGCGCGTGCCGCGGCTGCGGCGAGGTCACCGCGATCCACCTGCTGAACTCGCTCAGCCACCGGATCGGCGAGGAGCGCCGGCAGGCGCACCTGCGCGAGCTGGACGCGACGCTGGACCAGTTGGCGACCCTGCACGAGTCGCTGGCCGAGGGCGCCCGCCGCGAACGGGTGGGGGCCACGATGGCAGAGCTGGAGCGCCGACTGTACCTGTACGAGTCGGGACCGACCGGCGACGGCCCGTCCACGTCGGTGATGGCGAACTCCACCGGCTGCTCGAGCGTGTACGCCTCGACCGTCCCGTTCTCGCCGTACCTGAACCCGTGGGTGAACGGCCTGTTCCAGGACGCCCAGCCGCTGGCGATGGGCATGTACGAGGGCCTGGTCTCCAGCCTCGTCGGCGAGGTGCGGGCGCTGCGGATCGCCCAGCTCGAACTGGACGGGGCCTACGACCCGGAGTCGCACGACCAGGCGCTGGCGACCCTCTCCTGGCGCGACTTCACCCCGGCCGAGCGGGCGCTGGTGCCGCTCGTGCTGACGATCAGCGGCGACGGCGCCGCGTACGACATCGGCTTCGGCGCGATGTCGCGCGTGCTCGCCGGCGGCACCCCGATCAAGTCGCTCGTGCTGGACACCGGCGGCTACTCCAACACCGGCGGGCAGGCGTCCACGGCGTCCTTCGCCGGCCAGGACGCCGACCTCGCCCGGTACGGCAGCGCCCACGGCGGCAAGCAGGAGTCGCGCAAGGAGCTGGGCCTGCTGGCGACGTTCCACCCGAACGTGTACGTCGCCTCGGTCTCGACCGCGTACCACAGCCACTTCCTGCAGGCGTCCGCGGACCTGATCGGCTACAACGACGGGGCCGGCCTGATGATCGCCTACGCCCCGTGCGACACCGAGAACGGCATGCCGGAGGACCTGGCCAACGCCCGCTCGCGGCTCGCCGTGGAGAGCCGGGTCAGCCCGCTGTTCGTGCACGACCCGCGCAAGGGCGGCGCCCTCGCCGAGCGGTTCAGCCTCGACGGCAACCCCGAGGCCGACGGCCTGTGGACCGAGACCACCCTCACCTACCGCGACGACCGCGGCCAGCTGCAACTGCTGTCCATGCCGCTGACGCCGGCCGAGTTCGCGATCGGCGAGGTGCGGTTCCGCAAGCAGTTCCGGTGGCTGGCCCAGCACGAGGAGGACGGCGCGGTGCCGATCTCCGAGTACGTGGAGCTGCCCGCCCACCAGCGCACCGGACGCACGCCGTACATCTACACCACCGACCGCAAGCGGCACCTGGTCAAGATGGCCTGCTCGCCGAGCATCGTGGCGCTGGTCGAGGACCGCAAGCGCAACTGGCAGACCCTGCAGTTCCTCGCCGGCCAGTCGGTGACCGTGCTGAACGCCCGGCACAAGATCGAGGTCAGCGAGTGGACGAGCCGCTACGGCGAGGCGATCGATGCCCGCGAGTCGGCGCTCGACGTGATCGCCAAGGCGATGGCCGACCTCGCCACGGCGTCCGGCGCCCCGGCCGGCGGCGCGCTCAACCTGGGCCTGTTCGGGGCCCCGATGGCCGCACCCGAGACCGAGGCCGCCCCCGCGACGACTGCGGTGGCCGACCGTCCGATCTGGCTCGACCCCGAGGACCTGGCCAAGTGCAACGACTGCGCGACCTGCTACCAGGAGCTGCCGCAGCTGTTCGAGAAGGCCACGATCGTCGTGGACGGGAGTCCCCGCACCGTCGGCCGGATGCGGCCCGACGCCCTGGACGGCCTGGAGCTCACCCCGGAGCTGCAGGCCCGGATCACCCGGGTCAAGGCGACCTGCGACGCGGAGATCATCCAGTGACCACCCAGGAGTTCAACAACCAGCTGGGGTTGCTGGAGCGGCGGCTGGTCGCCGATCCGCGGGCGTTCCGGGAGCTGTTCACCGCGGACGGCATGGAGGCCGTGGCGTGGGAGTTCCGCCAGCCGGCGCTCGGCGCGAAGTTCACCCGGCAGCTGTGGGAGGTGCTCAGCCGCGACGACGACGCCAGCCGGCTGCTGATGCGGTTCCTGTGGCAGCTGCCGGTGGGCAAGAAGCGGATGTTCATCCGGGCGCTCGACGAGCACCTGTCGGGCCGCTACCCGATGTTCGCCGGGCTCAGCGAGAACTGGCCGGCCGGCAACGCGATCGGCCCGTACATCCGCAAGCCCAGCGAGCGCTGGGAGGACTTCGAGCTGGTCAACAAGGGGTTCCTGGGCTACATGGACCTCGGCTACACCCGCCGCGACGTGGAGCTGTTCGTGTGGCTGGAGGCGCTGCGCGACAAGCAGTGCGCCGAGGCGCCGTGCGAGCTGGGCGTGCTGCTGGCCGGGCACATCGAGCCGCAGGGCGGCTGCCCCGTCCAGATCCACATCCCGAAGATGTTCGAGCTGATCGGCACCGGGCACTTCCGGGAGGCGCTGGAGATGCTCGAGTCGTGCAACCCGCTGCCGGACGTGACCGGACGGGTCTGCCCGCAGGAGCTGCAGTGCCAGGGCCAGTGCATCCACAAGCAGTCGATGAGCATCGGCCAGCTGGAGTGGTTCCTGCCCGAGTGGG
>JAGQUI010000430.1 GCA_020438595.1 Propionibacteriaceae bacterium
GGGCGCGTTCGAGCACACCGGCGTCGGAGTCGATGCCGGTCACTTCCGGCACGATCCGGTGCAGGTCACGGGCCAGCAGCCCGTCGCCGGTACCGACGTCCAGCGCGGTGCGGGCCCCGGCCGGTACGGCGTCCAGGATGAGCCGGTGGTAGTGCAGGTTGTGGTTCCAGCGGGCATCGCCGCGCTCGGGCATCAGACCAGGAAGCGGTAGAACGGGCTGTCCGAGGCGACGACCTCGAAGGTGATCGGGCTGGCGTCCATCTTCAGCAGCAGCTCGGTGAACGAGTCCGGATCGCCCAGTTCGATGCCGACCAGGGCGGGTCCGGTCTCGCGGTTGCTGCGCTTCACGTACTCGAAGTGCGTGATGTCGTCGTCGGGGCCCAGCACCTCGTCCAGGAAGCGGCGCAGTGCGCCCGGCTCCTGCGGGAAGTTGACCAGGAAGTAGTGCTTGCGCCCCTCGTAGACCAGCGACCGCTCGACGATCTCGGCGTAGCGGGAGACGTCGTTGTTGCCGCCGGAGAGGATCAGGACGACGGTCTGGCCGGGCTCGGGACGGTACAGGCCGAGGCTCGCCGCGGCCAGCGCGCCGGCCGGCTCGGTGACGATGCCCTCGGTCTGGTAGAGCGCGAGCATCTCCGAGCAGATCCGCCCCTCCGGCACCGCGTAGAGCGTGGGACGGTAGCGCTGCACGACCTCGAAGGTGGCCTCGCCCACCCGCCGGACGGCGGCACCGTCCACGAAGGTGTCGAGGTCGGCCAGGTCGACGGGACGTCCCGCGGTCATGGCGGCGGCCATCGAGGCGGCCCCGGCCGGTTCGGCGCCGACCACCGTCACGCCGGGGTGCCGCTCGCCGAGGTAGGTCAGGCAGCCGGAGATCATCCCGCCGCCGCCCACGGGCGCGACCACGACGTCGGGCGGGGTGCCGAACTGGTCGACGATCTCCTTCGCCACCGTGCCCTGGCCGGCGATCGTGCGGGGGTCGTCGAAGGCCGGCACGACGGTGGCGCCGGTGCCGCCCGCCTCGAGCTTCGCCGCGGCGGCGGCCTCGTCGTAGGTGTCACCGGTGACGGCCAGCTCGACCTTGCCCTCGCCCAGGGCCAGGATCCGTTCCCGCTTCTGGCGGGGGGTGGTGGCGGGCACGAAGATGCGTCCGCGGATGCCGAGGCGGGCGCACGAGAACGCGACCCCCTGGCCGTGGTTGCCGGCGGACGCGCAGACCACGCCCGCTGCCCGGTGCGCGTCGTCGAGCTGGGAGATCAGGTTGTACGCGCCGCGGATCTTGTAGGAGCGCACCGGCTGCAGGTCCTCGCGTTTCAGCCAGACCGAGGCACCGGTGGCCGCGCTGAGCCGGTCGTTGAACTGCAGGGGGCTGCGGATGACGACGCCGGCCAGCCTCTCGGCGGCTTCGTCCACGGCTCGGGCATCGATCGTCACCGGCTCATTCTGGCACCGGTGCCGGATCGGTGGTCGGCAGCGGCCGCCGGTGTCGCGATCCGACCACCGTCCCCGTCCCACGCTCGTCACCGGTCCCACGTCGAGGGTCGGGTGGCCGATTCACGACACACCCCACCTGCGGTCGGCCGAGGATCGGCTGGCGGCGTTCGGGGAGGCCGTCCGGGTGCTGCGTCCCGGCGGACATCGAGGTCGTCGGCCTCGAGGGACCGGCCGGCCAGGGGCTGGAACTGGTCCCGCTCAGCGACGAGGTGGTAGCCGCCGTCGTCCTGCTCGCCGAACAGGCCCGGGCGCACCCGTTCTCAGCGGACCTCTCGCCCCACCTGTTCGCGTCCGCGCGGCGCGGGTGACGCCAACGCTGTCGTGATCCGGCCCCCCGAGTACCCCGGTGTGACAGCTGTGCAGGGTGGGACGCCCAGGGAGGCCAGATCGCGACATGCTGCCCAGGCTTCTGCGGCCTGCGGAGCGCGCACAGGACTCAGGCGGTCTGAGCACCGCTCCGTGGTGTGGGTTCCTCTGCGCTGAGCAGGTCGTCCAGTTCGGGCTGGGGGCGGACGAGCAGCTCGTCGGCGGAGCGGGCCCGGCCGATCATCGGGGCGACACCGGCCGCATCCTCGACGAGTTCCGCGCTGGTCAGCGGGCGCACCGCCGCCTCTGAGACGTTCACCGGGGCCAGCTCCTTCTCGGTCACCTTCAGCTCCCGCAGCTTGCGCGCCGTCGGGAAGACCCGTCCCTCGATCGAACCGACCGCGTCGTTGTATGCGCCGACCGCCGAGGTGAGCGAGCGTCCGACCTTGTCGAAGTGCTTGCCCAGGGTGCCGAGCCGGTCGTACAGCTCGCGGCCCAGTCCGAACACCTCCTGCGCGGACTCGGCCAGCGCCGCCTGCCGCCACGAGTACGCGATGGTCTTCAGCATCGCGATCAGCGAACTCGGCGTGGCGATCACCACGGCCTTCTCCGCCGCGTCCTCCAGCAGCCCCGGCATCCGGTTGAACGCCTCGGACGCGAGCGCCTCGCTGGCCAGGAACAGCACGACGAACTCCGGGGTGCCGCCGCCGTCGGCCTTGTAGTAGTCCTTGCGGGAGAGCTGGTCGACGTGGCTCTGCACGTTCTTCGCGAACACGCCCAGCATCCGCTCGCGCTCGGCGCCGTCGTCGGTCTCGTGGGCGTCGAGGAAGGCGCTCAGCGGCACCTTCGAGTCGACGTAGATGAACCGGCCCTCGGTGAGCGTCACCTTCAGGTCGGGCCGGATCGTCGCCCCGGCGGTGGTCTGCGTGGTCTGCTGCTGGACGAAGTC
>JAGQUI010000431.1 GCA_020438595.1 Propionibacteriaceae bacterium
TGCGCCGGGTGGGCACGATGGCGATGTCGTCGAACCCGTACACGGGCAGGGCACGTTTGGACCGGCCGATCTCGATCATTTCTGGGAGCTCCCTTGCTCAGGACTGCGCCGAGTAGTTGGGCGCCTCGATGGTCATCTGGATGTCGTGCGGGTGGGACTCGCGCAGGCCGGCCGAGGTGATCCGGACGAAGCGACCCTTGGCGTGCAGCTCGTCGATGGTGGTGGCGCCCGTGTAGAACATCGACTGCCGCAGCCCGCCGACGAGCTGGTAGGCGACCGCCGACAGCGGGCCGCGGTAGGCGACCTGGCCCTCGATGCCCTCCGGGATCAGCTTGTCGTCGGCGACCACGTCGCCCTGGAAGTAACGGTCCCTGGAGAAGGACGTCTTCCGGCCGCGGGCGGCCATCGCGCCGAGCGAACCCATGCCGCGGTACGACTTGTACTGCTTGCCGTTGATGAAGACCAGTTCGCCGGGGCTCTCCTCACAGCCGGCGAGGAGAGAGCCGAGCATCACCGAGTCCGCGCCGGCGACGAGGGCCTTGGCGATGTCGCCGGAGTACTGCAGGCCGCCGTCGCCGATCACCGGGACGCCGGCCGGGCGGCACGCCTGCGCGGCCTCCCAGATGGCGGTCACCTGCGGCACGCCGACCCCGGCCACGACGCGGGTGGTGCAGATCGAACCGGGGCCGACGCCGACCTTCACGCCGTCGGCGCCGGCGTCGACCAGCGCGGCCGCGCCGGCGTAGGTGGCGACGTTGCCGCCGATGATGTCGACCTCGGCGGCGGCCGGTTCGGCCTTCAGCCGGCGGATCATGTCCAGTACGCCCTGGGAGTGGCCGTGGGCGGTGTCGACGATGATCGCGTCGACGCCTGCGTCCACGAGCATCATCGCGCGCTCCCAGGCGTCCCCGAAGAAGCCGATCGCCGCGCCCACGCGCAGCCGGCCCTGCGGGTCCTTGCTGGCCAGCGGGTACTTGTCGGACTTCACGAAGTCCTTCAGGGTGATCAGGCCGCGCAGCCGCCCGTCCGGGTCGACCAGGGGCAGCTTCTCGATCTTGTGCTTCGCGAGCAGGCGCAGGGCCTCGTCGGGGCGGATCCCGGGCCAGCCGGTGACCAGCGGCATCGGGGTCATCACCTCGCCGACCGGGCGGTGCGGGTCGTCCTCGAAGCGCATGTCGCGGTTGGTCACGATGCCGAGCAGCTTCAGGTCGGAGTCGACGACCGGGACGCCGGAGATGCGGAAGTGGCCGCAGAGCTCGTCGACCTCGCCGATGCTGGCGTCCAGCGTTGTGGTGATCGGCTGGTCGATCATGCCGGCCTCGGAGCGCTTCACCCGGTCGACCTGGCTCGCCTGGTCCTCGGCCGACATGTTGCGGTGCAGGATGCCCATGCCGCCCTCGCGGGCCATCGCGATCGCCATCCGCGACTCGGTGACGGTGTCCATCGCCGCGCTGACCAGCGGGAGCCGGAGCTCGATCCGCCTGCTCACCCGGGTGGTGGTGTCCGCCCCCGAGGGGATCACGTCGCTCTCGTTGGGCTGCAGCAGGACGTCATCGAAGGTCAGGCCGAGGGGAGCGAAGGGCTCCGGAACGCCGGACGGGGTGAGCGGACTCGACACAGGTCACCTCTCTGCCGCGGGTGTGAGCCGTCAGTGTATCCCCGCGTGCGGGACGCCTCGTGCGGCGGCCACGCGTCTCCGTCCGCCCCCGCCGAGTTGTCTGACAACTCGGCGAAGTGGGGTCAGCCGAGGGCGGCGAAGGCCTGGTCGAGCTTCGGGTGCGCGAAGTCGAAGCCGGCCTCGAGCAGGCGGGCCGGGCGCACCCGCTGGCCGGGGAGCAGCGCCTCGTTGACGAACTCGCGGCCGAAGATCGCGCCCACGGCCGTCAGCGGCAGAGGCAGCGGTGTGGGCCGGCGCAGGTAGCGGCCAAAGCTGCGGGTGAACTCGGCGTTGCTGACCGGGTTGGGTGCGACCAGGTTCACCGGGCCGGTCAGGTCGTGGTCGAGCAGGAAGGCCATCGCCCGGACGTGGTCGGCGAGGCTGATCCAGGACAGGAACTGGCGTCCGCTGCCCACGCGTCCGCCCAGACCGAGCGCGAACACGGGCCGCTGCATGGCCAGGTAGCCGCCCTCGCGGGCCAGGACGTGCCCGGTGCGCAGGACGGCCGTGGGTACCGGCGAGTGGCTGGCGGCGGCCTCCCAGTCGGCGACGACCTCGGCGAGGAAGCCGCGCCCGGCGGGCATCGACTCGTCCACCACATCCAGACCGGTGTCGCCGTAGTAGCCGATCGCGGAGCCGTTCAGCAGCCGTCGGCAGCGTCCGTCCGGGGTGAGGCTGGTCACGATGGTCAGCGTCGAGGTGACCCGGGAGCGGCGGATCTCAGTCCGGCGGTCCTTCGTCCAGCGTCCGCCGGCGATCGGGGCGCCGGCGAGGTTCACCACGGCGTCCACGTCGTCGAGGCCGGGGGCGTCGATGCGGCCGGCGTCCGGATCCCAGTGGCGCTGGTCGGACGCGGTCACGCCACCCCGGACCAGCCGCACCACGTCGTGTCCGGCCTGGACCAGGTGCCGGGACAGGGCGGTGCCGATCATTCCGGTGCTGCCGCCGATCGCCACGCGCATGTGACGATCCTGCCACCCGTGGCAAGCCCCGCGGCGACCAGGGCGTGTCTCCCAATCCCGGGCGCTGGCGAGGATGTGCCCGGTGCGTCTGATCGCAAGGCGGAAGACGAGTCGAT
>JAGQUI010000432.1 GCA_020438595.1 Propionibacteriaceae bacterium
GGCAGTGGTCAGCGGCACCGACGTGGCGATGAAGTCGGCCGACATCATCCTGGTCCGGCGCAACCTCGACGTGGTCCCGGACGCGATCCGGCTCGCCCTGCGCACCCTGGCCACGATCCGCGGCAACCTGGTCTGAGCGTTCGCCTACAACGTCGCTGCGATCCCGCTCGCCGCGTTCGGCAAGCTCAACCCGCTGATCGCCGGCTTCGCGATGTCGCTGTCCAGCGTGTTCGTCGTCACCAACTCGATGCGCCTGCGCAAGTTCCGGCCCGGTAGCTGACGCGGTTCGGCCGCCCGACCGGCAGGACGTGGCCCATGAGCACCCCGGGACGGCGACGGTGGCCAGATCACGACAATCCCCCCGTGACCTTGAGTTCCGCACCGTGTCGCGAATCGGCCGCGGGCCGCGTCCCACCGTGCCCAACTGTCACAGCTGGGTCGGGCGGCGGCCGGATCGCGACGCCCTTCACGCCCAGCCGAGCCGGGTGGCGATGACGTCGGCCGCCAGGGACGGGTAGTCGGGCCAGTCGGGTTCGAGCAGTTCCCGGGAGAGGTCGAACAGGCCCCGGGCGCAGGTCTCCACGTCCGCGTCGAGCAGCGCTGCGAGTCGCCCGGACACCTCCGGCAGTGCGAGTTCCAGCCGGCGCAGCGGGTCGAACGGGCTGCGCGCTGCGTCCGGGGCGAGTCGCTGCCGCAGGGCCTCGGCGAGACAGGCGAGCGCGTGGGCCCGCACGTGGACGTTGCCGGCGACCCGCTCGCCGCGACGCACCCGGCCGACCCCGATGTAGAGCTTGGCCAGGAACAGTCGCACCTGCGCCGCCGCGTCCGGCAGCGGGTCGGGAGCCGTGACGCAGAGGTCGCCGCCGTCGAGCAGGACCTCGCGATCGGGGTCGCGGATCGTCCACGGGCGGCCGGCGCCGAACTCGTAGAGCATGCCGTCCGCGTAGAGCGCGACGCCCCCGTTCTCCCCCTCGTGCGCGGTCAGCACGAGCTGGTCGGGGTGGGGCAGGAAGGGCCAGTCCCGGGCGAGGTAGGGCGCGGCGTCGCCGGCGAGGAACAGGTTGAAGTCGAGGTCGGACCACTCGTCCCGGCGGCCCGCCCCGGCCCCGGCCGACGAGCCGAACACGACGAGGCTGGTCACCCCCGGAGCCCGGCGGCAGGAGTCGAGCAGCGCGGCGCGGTGTGCAGCGAGGTCCATGCCGCGATTATCGCGGAGTTCAGGCGGTGTGGCAGGTGCAGTGCGGTCCGCACTGGCAGTCGGTGCACAGGCACTCCCGGCCGGTGCGGCAGCCGCACAGGTGCACGTCGACGGAGTTCACGACCCGTTCGCCCAGCACGCTCTCGAGCAGGGGCAGGGTGCGCAGCCCGCGGTTCACGGTCGTGGCCCCGTCCAGCCACCCGGAGCAGGCCGGGCAGGCGGCCAGGTGGGCCATGATCGCGGCCACCGGGACCGGCGGCTCCTCGCCGTCCAACAGCGCGGAGAGGGCGGCGCGCCAGCCCTCCTCGTCCACGACCGCGCCCGGATTCATCCGCGCAGCATACGCGTCGGGTTAGGGTGACGCATGCCCGATGACACCACCGACCTCGCGCTCGCCGCCGGCCGCGGCGACCGGGCGGCGCTGGCCGAATTCATCCGGGCGACCCAGGCCGACGTGTGGCGCTTCGTCGCCCACCTGGCCGGTCGGGACGTGGCCGACGACCTCACCCAGGAGATCTACCTGCGGGTGCTCGAGGCCCTGCCTGCGTTCGAGGGACGCTCCAGCGCGCGCACATGGCTGCTCGTGATCGCCCGGCGGGTGGTGGTCGACCGCGTCCGCCACGAGACGGCCCGTCCGCGCCTGGTCGCGATGGACGCCGAGGTCGCCGACGCCTGCATCGTGCATCCCGACCCCACCGAGGACCTGCACCTGGCCGGGCTGCTCGACACCCTCGACCCCGAGCGCCGCGAGGCGCTGGTGCTCACCCAGTTCATGGGCTTCAGCTACGCCGACGCCGCGCAGGTGTGCGGCTGCCCGGTCGGGACGATCCGCTCCCGCGTCGCCCGCGCCCGCGCCGACCTGGTCGGGGTGCTCAGCCCGATCCCCACAACCTGAGGTCGTCCCGAAGGGCCCGGGCCGCCGGGGAACTACGCAGGATTGCCCATGCCGGGAACTCCCGCGTTTTTTTTCCGACTAAGTCAGCGGACCCGTCACGGAAGGACGTCATGTTCACGCTTGCTGCCACGCCGGTGAAGTTCGTCGCGCTGCTCGTGCTGTTCGCCTGGTGCACGGTCTGGGGCGTCTACGAGCTGACCCGTCCCCAGGACGGTCGCCAGCGCGTCTCGAACGCCCTGCACCTGGTCATGGCCGTGGTGATGCTGCTGATGGTGGCCGGACCGACGTGGCAGGCGCTGGTCGCCGTGATCCCGGGTCCGGTGCTGGTCGCCGTGTTCGCCCTGTCGACCGGGTGGTTCGCCTGGTTGTCGGTGGACGCGTTCCGCGCGTCCGACCGGCGCGGCGGTCTGCACTTCGCCGGGCACGCCATGATGTTCGCCGCGATGACCTGGCACCTCGCCGCGATGGCGATGATGGCGGCCCGGATGGCCGCGATGGGTGGCATGGGCCACGGCGGCGGAATGGGCGGGATCGAGCAGGCCCGGCAACCCGGCGGCCCGCTGTGGGTGTTCGCGATCGTTGGGGTGCCGTTCATGGCCTACCTGCTGGGCGCGAGCGTGGTCGCCGTCCGCAACCT
>JAGQUI010000433.1 GCA_020438595.1 Propionibacteriaceae bacterium
TCGCAAGAACCGTCCCCCCCGGTTCGCAAGAACCGTCCCCATTCCGGTTCGCAGGAACCGTCCCCGCAACGGGGACCGGAAAGGGACCATCCCCCGGAGAGCGCCGGTCGATGGGCCGGGGCCGTCCGGATAGGGTCGGGTCATGGCGTCTGGGGAAGCCAGCGGACTGAAACGCCGGCTCGGGCTCGGCGGAGCACTGGTGATCGGGCTCGGCTCGATGATCGGGGCCGGGGTGTTCGTGGTGTTCGCCCCGGCGGCGGCCGCGGCCGGGCACACCCTGCTGATCGGCCTCGTGATCGCGGCCGTGGTCGCCTACCTGAACGCGATGGCGTCCGCCCAGCTCGCGACCGCCTACCCCACCTCGGGCGGCACCTACGTCTACGGCAGGGAACGGCTCGGCGAGTGGTGGGGGTTCACCGCCGGCTGGGGCTTCGTGGTCGGCAAGACCGCCTCCGCGGCGGCGATGGCGCTCGCCTTCGCCGCCTACGTCGTGCCGGCGCCGGGCCTCACCCAACGCCTGGTCGGCGCCCTGGCCGTGCTCGTCCTCGGCGGGGTGAACGTGCTCGGCGTCCACCGCACCGCCTGGGTCACGGCGGTCCTGGTCGGGCTCACCCTGGTCAGCCTGACCCTGGTCATCCTCGTGGGCTGGCCGGGCACGGGGCAGGGCGTCCCGTCGGTGTGGTGCCTGGTCTGCGTGGACAGCTGGTACGGGACGCTGCAGTCGGCCGGACTGCTCTTCTTCGCGTTCGCCGGCTACGCCCGGATCACCACATTGGGCGAGGAAGTGGTCGACCCGCGCCGGACGATCCCGCGCGCGATCCAGCTCGCCCTCGCCATCACGGTGCTCATCTACGCCGGGGTCGGCTTCTCCGCCCTGTCCGCACTCGGTCCCGAGCGGCTCGCCGCGTCCACGGCCCCGCTGCGCGACGTGATGGTGGCGTCCGGCTTCGCCGTGCTGGAACCCGTCGTCCAGGTGGGCGCGGCGCTGGCGAGCCTCGGCGCCCTGCTCACCCTGATGGCCGGGGTCGCCCGGACGATGCTGGCGATGAGCCGCAACCAGGACCTGCCCGGGTGGCTGGCCGCCGTCCACCCCCGCTTCGCAACCCCGTTCCGCGCCGAACTGGCGCTGACCGCGGTGATCGCCGTGGTGGCGATGGCCACCGACCTGCGCAACGCGATCGGCTTCTCCTCGTTGTGCGTGCTGGTGTACTACGCGATCGCGAACGCGTCCGCGTTCACCCAGGTCGGCGCGACCCGGCTGTGGCCCCGGGCGCTGAACGTGGCGGGCATCACCGGCTGCCTGCTGCTCGCGGTGACGCTGCCCTGGCAGTCGGTGGTGGCGGGCGTCGGCGTGCTCGGGCTCGGGCTGCTGGGCAGGCGCCTGATCCGCCTCGGCTGAGCCCCGCCGGCTGCCGGGCGGCGCAGCAGGTAGGTTCTGCAGCGTGATCGTGCTGGCCTGCCCAACCCCGGGCTGCTCCGGGCTGCTGTTCCTGGAGAGCCTCGCCTGCGACGCCTGCGGCACGGCCGTCGCCTACCACCCGGCCAGCCGCACGATGGTCGCCTCCGCCGCCGACGTGGTGGTGGACGAGCGGCTGTGGCACCCCTGCACCAACCGCGACTGGGGCTGCAACTGGCTGGCCGCGGACGGCTCCGGCGCCGGACGGTGCTTCGCCTGCCGGCTGGTCCGGCGGCGCCCGGACAGCGACGACACGATCGCGCTGGAGAAGGTCGCCCTGACCATGCCGCCCCTGCGCCAGTTGCTGGTGCAGGCGCAGGCGTTGGGCCTGCCGGTCGACCCGTTCTTCGAGACCGACGGCGGGCTCGGCTTCGACCTGCTCTCGTCGCGGTCGTCGAACGAGAAGGTGGTGATCGGCCACGCCAACGGGATCATCACGATCGACGTGGTGGAGAGCCTGGACGCCGTCCGCAAAAAGCTGCGGATCGACCTCGGCGAGCCGTACCGGACGATGCTGGGGCACCTGCGCCACGAGGCCGGCCACTACTACCAGTGGATCCTGGTCGAACAGACCGGCTGGATCGAGGAGTGCCGCGACCTCTTCGGCGACGAGCGGACGTCCTACGCCGACGCGATCGAGCGGCACTACCGCACCGGGGCCCCCGACGACTGGCAGGACTCGTTCATCTCCGAGTACGCGACCATGCACCCGTGGGAGGACTTCGCGGAGTGCTTCGCGCACTACCTGCACATCACCGACACCCTGAACACCGCGGCGTCCGCCGGGGTGGAGCTGGACGCCTCCCGGCAGACCATCGCCACGCTCAGCGGCGCGGTCGCGCCGCGGCCGTTCTACGGCCCGGACGACTTCGACGCGCTGATCCGCGACTGGCGCTGGCTGAGCCTGTTCTTCAACCGGGTGAACCGCGCGATGGGCGCGTCCGACCTGTATCCGTTCCGGATCAGTGACCCGGTGGTGGCCAAGCTCGAGTTCGTGCACCGGGTGCTCACCGACCTGCCCGAGACCCGGATCAGCGTCACCGACGGCTTCCGCCGCCGGAGTGGGTAGCCTGACCCTGTGCCGGCCTGGGGACGCCACCGTGTGGCGAGCGTGATCCTGGCTCTCGCCGTGACCCTGACCGGGTCGTCGTGCACCACGCCGGGGACGCCGACCGCCGGCACGCCCGCAGCGACCGGGACGCCCACGAGCACCGCCCCGTCCACGCCGGCCGTCCCGACCACCCCCGCCGTCCCGACCAGCGCGA
>JAGQUI010000434.1 GCA_020438595.1 Propionibacteriaceae bacterium
GACCGCCTCGACCATCCGGGAGCGGCCCGCGAACCGCACCGCCAGCACCAGCACGACCAGTCCGAGCAGGCCGCGTCCGAGCACCCCGGGGTTGTTGTCCAGGAACAGGTTCAGGCCGGCGTCGATCGCGGCGGCCACCTCGGGCAGCCCGACGACCGTGGCCAGCGAGCGCACGATGATCGCCGGGAGCGTCACGACGTTGGCCACGACCATCGCCACGGCCAGCGGGTACAGCCACCCGCCCCAGACCTCCGGGTAGCGCGCCGGCCCGGGCGGCGTGCGGTAGTCGGCCCGCCAGAGCAGGACGCCCACCAGCGAGGTCGTCGCGAGCAGGGCGACCAGCGCCCCGACGATCGCGGACGGGGTGAGGTCGTCGGAGCCGACACCGAGCCAGGTGACCACGGCGAGCCAGGCGACCGCGACGCCGAAGCCCGTCCAGAACAGCCCGCGCCCGACCGGCCGGGACGCGGTGGCCTGGGCACCGGTGACCACGATCTGTGCGGGAGCGCTGCCGGCCACCAGCATCGCCGGCAGGATCAGGATCTGCAGGCTGACCAGTGCGCCGTCCAGCGCGGTCGCACGCAGGTCGACCCCCCAGGTGACTTCGCCCGCGGGGGCGAGCCACGGCAGCACCGTGGCTGCCAGCAGGAGGCCGGCGACCACGACCAGTTCCCACCACGCGTAGGCGCGGCGGGCCCGGACCAGCGTGAACAGCACCAGGGCCAGGTAGAAGACCACCGACACCCCGATCAGGAGCGGGTTGTACCAGGCCCGGATCGCGAAGAAGAAGACCACGGCGGCGCCCAGCACCAGCAGGCTCAGCCGCAGCCACCAGGACGCGTGCAGGGCGGCGGTGACCGCGAGGATGAACGAGAACAGCACGCCGGTGAGCAGCAGCGGCACGGTCAGCACCGGCACGGTGTCGGACGAGCTGGGTGAGTAGGTGAGCTCGCCGCCCTCGCGCAACGGCACCGCGAACACGATCGCGAGGGCCAACAGCCCGAACAGGACGGTCACGGCCACGCCGACCTCGGGCAGACCGCGCGGCCACTCGCGGGGGCGGGGGCGCCCGTGCCGCACCGGCTCGACGAAGGTGATCCGGAGCACGTCCCGGACGGCGGCGACGATCTCTGCGGGCGCGCTCATCGGGCCTCCCCGACCATGAACCCGGACGGCCCATAGACCAGCGCGCGGCGACCGGCGGCGACGAGGTACGTGGTGGCGGTCGCCGGGTCGCCGATCGAGATCGGCCACTCCCGCACCTGCCGCCCGCTCCCGTCCAGCAGCACGAGCCGGTCGGAGCCGAGCAGCAGCACGCGGTCGCCGCCGCCGGTGCCGGCGTAGGTACGGGCGTCGTGCCAGGTCCAGCGCCGGGTGCCGGTGGCCGGGTCGAGCGCGACGGACTCGGCGTCGCCGCGCAGCACCACGACCGTGTCGAGCGCGATCACGTCGCGCGCGGTGGTGTCCTCACGCACCCGCCACAGGCGACTGCCGTCGGCCAGCGAGAGCGCCTGCACGTGCGGGCCGTCCGAGGACGGGAGCACGACCGCCGGCGCGTCCCCCGGGCTCACCGCGAAGTGCTCGATCCGGCCCACGTCGGACGTCCACAGCTCGGCGCCGGCGCCGTCCAGGCAGGTGAGCCGGCCGGACTGGTCGACGACCAGCACCCGGCCGTCCGCGACGACGGGCGGCACCCGCACCTCGGCCGCAACGGTGTGGCGCCAGCGCTGCGTCCCGGTGCCGAGGTCGTAGCCGGTCACCGCGCCGTCGAGGGTGGCTACCACCACCAGGTCGCCGAGCCGGACCGGGGCGACCACGGCGAGGTCGCCGAGCCGCTGCTGCCACAGCCACTGCCCGGACGACCCGTAGCCGACCAGCCACCGGGAGGATCCGGCGACCACGGTGACGCCACCGAGCGTGGCGGCGGCGGTGTTGTGCCCGCCGGCCCGGGCGCGCCAGGCCACGGGTGGCGGGTCGGCGGTCGTGGCAAGGGCGAGCGTGTCGGCGACCACCTGGTTGGCGAAGACGAGGGTGCCGTCGGCCCCCACGCCGGGCGGTGCCACCGGACTGACGAAGGGGACGCCGGCGCCCACCTGGTTGACGGTGCCCGGGGTGAACTCGAGCCGGTCGGCGCTGCTCCAGTCGAATCCGGCCTCCGGAGCCACGCTCGCGGGTGGGGCGGTGTCGGTGGGTTGCCAGGCGCCTGCTGCGTCCGTGTAATCGACGATGCCCGAGGACGGGCACCAGGTGCGCCGGCCCGGTTCGTCCGGCTGCCCGTCCACCCGCAGCGTCATGGTGACGACCACGCAGGCGCGGGCCGCCAGGCCGGCGTCGGCCGGGCGCTCGGAGGTGTAGTCGGCGTGGTAGGCGGGTCGGGCGGAGGGGTCTGCGTCCGGCAGCGCCACGGAGCCCTGAGAGGTCCAGCTGAGCCCGGCGCGCAGCAGGGCGGGCAGGTCGAGCCGGCCGGGCAGGTAGATGCGGGACGCGCCACCTGAGGGGGCCTCGACCTCGGTGCGGAGGCCCTCCGGGGTGATGCTGAACAGGGTGTCGATGCGTCCGGTGACCGCGCCGGAGGACGCGGACGAGACCGCGCTGAGCCGGACGAGCGGCGCCGTCTGCCAGTCGAGGGAGGTCAGTTCGAGCCAGGTCGGGAACGCCGACGGTCCCGAGCCGACCAGCCCGACCGCCCGGTCGAGCGCCCACTCGGCGG
>JAGQUI010000435.1 GCA_020438595.1 Propionibacteriaceae bacterium
TCTCCAGCACCCAGACGAAGTCGTCGCCCCAGTCGTCGCCCCAGCGGACGTCGTGCAGGGTGGTCGCCGGGTCGAGGCCCATCGCCGTCCAGACCCGGTTGGTCACCACGGCGTCCACGGCCACGCCCTCGTCGACCTCGTTGAAGTCGGGCAGCGCCTTGCCTTCGTAGAGCACGCGCGAGCCGTCGCGGGAGAGCACCGGCGGGCGCTCGACGTTGTTCAGCAGGCCCTCGACCAGGTCGGACGCGGGCACCATGTCCTTCAGCCCCTGCTGGTACTGGATGCCCACCGCGTCGGCTCCGAAGTCGTCGGAGATCCGCAGCGCGGCGACGTACATCTTGCACTGGCTGTGCAGCTGCTCGTCGGTCAGGCAGTCCTTCCAGTCGCCGTCGTTGTCGACGTGGAAGGTCATGCCGGCGTCCTCGAGCCAGGTGCGGACGGCCTTCGCCTCCTCGTCGGTGACGGTGTTCATCTCCGCCACCAGGGCGCTCTGGGAGAGGCGCTCCTTGTAGATGCCGGCCGGGTTCATCAGCTCGTCGTCGATCAGGGCGTTGTACATGCCCATGCAGTACTCGTCGAAGACCGCGAGGATCGCCTTCTTCGCCTTCAGCTCGGCGGCCAGGGCCACACCCAGGTCCTTCTCTGCGGAGTCGGGCAGCGCGGGCAGGTCACGCACGTGCGACAGGTCGTGGACGATCTTCCCGGTGGACAGCCACTCGGCGAGCTTGCCCTTGGCCCAGTCGTCGGTGAAGTCCTTGCTCCAGATCGTGGAGTGCGCGACGCCGGCCTTGGTCAGGGACGCGTGCAGGTTGGCCATGCCGACCAGGCCGGGGAAGTCGCCGGCGAAGTTCGCGGCGAGCAGGATCGGGCCCTGGTGGTCGCGCAGGCCGGCGAGCACGTGGTGGCTGTACTGCCAGACGGCCTCGACGACGGCGAGCGGTGCGTCGGCAGGGATGCCGGCGAACACGTCCATGCCCCTGCGCTGGTTGTCGATGAAGCCGTGGCCCTTGGCCTCGTCGACGCCGTGGGCGCGGGTGGTCTGCCAGCCGAGCTCGCCCAGCGCGGCGCTGAACTCGCCCTCGACCTGCTGCTGCATGGGCCAGGTCTTCTGGTTGGCGGTGGTGCGCAGGTCGCCGCTGGCGACGATGTAGACGGTGTTGGGTGCCGCTGCGGGCTTGGTGGGGATTTCCGGCACGAGGTAGGTGCTCACATCAGACTCCTTGAGTGGTCGGCCGCCCCCGCGGGACGTCATTGAACGGACGGGGCGAACTCGGTTCCCATGCTTTCAGCAATCGATTTCAGAGTCAAGGGAGTGGCCCGGCCCTATGCTGGTCACATCCCGGGGACAAGGGCGCCGGCGAACCTCCGGGGATCCTCCGGGGGGAGGGGCTGTGGATCGAAAGTCGAAACTCGTCGCGGCCGGCTGCGTCGCCGCCGTCGCGTTGCTCCAGTCCGGATGCGGGGCGTCGATCCCGTACGAGCCCGTGCCGCCCGGCTGGGCGCTCGACGTGCACCAGTCGGGGGAGTGGTGGACGCAGCCGCTGATCCCGCGCGCGGTCGTCGTACAGCGGTGCCCGCCGCCTCCCGGCTGGGCGTCCGACCCCAACCTGAGCGTGCTCACCAGCCTGCCGCCGGGCACCAGCGTCGAGTACTCCAACTGGACCGATGACTACCACTGCGACATCGGCTGGTCCGAGCCGGTGAGCGAGGTGGCGTTCACCGTCGACGAGATGGTCACCGAGGCTGGCCTGCGCAGGATCTGTTCGAGCAGCGGCCTGCCGATGGACGCCTCCTGGCGGTTCGTCGGGGTCGGCCCGATCCAACGGGTGGGCGAGCCTCCCGAGGAGGCCCACCTGGAGGCGGTGGACCTCGCCACCGCGGCCTTCCGGGACAACCACGGCACTGTGGTCGGCTGCCTGGTCGCGCACGCGGGCGATGCCAGTTCGGGCGCGTTCGTGGAGCTGTCCGCCGGTGCCGACGCGACGCCCGGTGCCCAGGCGTGCCCGGTCGCGCTTCGCGACATGGCCCGGGACGAGGACGGCACGCTGGCGGAGTACCAGCTGCGGGGGGCGGGTGCCGTCCGGGGCGAGGACGGCCGGGTCCTGACCGACGCGACGACGCTGGTGGTCGGTGTCGCCGGCGACAGCGTGACGACATCGCATCCCGTGGTGGGCGGCATCGCGATCGTGGGTGCGTGGGTGAAGCCGAAGGCCGCCGTCCCGCTCGACTGGGACTCTCCGCCGCCGGTCGAGGGGCGGGTCTACGGTGCCGACGGCGCCCTCCTCGCCACCTGCGGCGGCTGACGCCGGCGTTCAGACGTCGAGGACGCCGAAGTGGCCGTCCAGATGGGACAGGCCGCTGTCCTCGTCGCTGATCACCACGGGCAGCACCTCCTCGCGGGCTGGCACGTCCAGCCCCTGGATCCGCTCCAGCAGCATGGTCGCCGCGCGCAGGCCCAGTTCCCGCGACGGCAGGTGGGTGACGTGGATGCCGGCCGGCACGAGCAGCACCAGGGGCAGCCCGCCGAAGGAGACGATGCCGATCCGCGGGGGCATCATGCCCGCCCCGGCGAGCACCCGGATCGCGCCGGAGGCGAGCTTGTTGTTCGCGGCGAAGATCGCGTCCGGCGGCTCGGGCAGGGCGAGCAGGGCGCGGGTCGCCTGCTCGCCGCCGCTCACCGTGTAGGTGGTGCGGACGGACAGCTCCGGCG
>JAGQUI010000436.1 GCA_020438595.1 Propionibacteriaceae bacterium
TCGGCCTGCCCTACTCCGACCCGATGATGGACGGTCCCGTGATCCAGCGGGCGGGCACGCGGGCACTCGAGCGGGGGGTCCGCACCGGCGACGTGTTCGCCGCGGTCGAGGCCGTCCGCTCGACCGGGACGCCGGCCGTGGTGATGACCTACTGGAACCTGGTCGACCGCTACGGGGTGGACGCTTTCGCCCGTGACCTGGCGAACGCCGGCGGCTCCGGCCTGATCACCCCCGCCCTGATCCCGGACGAGGCCGGCGACTGGCTCGCCGCGTCCGGGGCGCACGGGCTGGACCGGATCTTCCTGGTCTCGCCCTCCTCGACCGACGCCCGGATCGTGTCCACCACCCAGGCGTGCCGCGGCTGGGTCTACGCGACGTCGGTGATGGGCGTCACCGGAACCCGGTCGGCGAGCCCGACCGCCGCACCCGAACTGGTCGCGCGGATCCGTGAGCTCTCCCCGCAGACCCTGGTGGGGGTGGGCCTGGGCGTTTCAACCGGCGACCAGGCGGCCGACGTGGCCGGCTACGCGGACGCGGTGATCGTCGGCTCGGCGTTCATCAAGCCGATGCTGGCCGCGGAGGACGCCGGGAACCCCGACGACCTGTCCGGTCTCCGCGCGGTGCTCGCGGATCTCGCCGCCGGTGTGCGGCGGGTGCGGCACGATGCTTGACCGGCCGGTAAGGATGGGCCTGTGAGCCTGTTCATTCCGAGCCCGTCGATCAGCTACTTCCAGCTCGGCCCGCTGACCATCCACATCTACGCGCTGTGCCTGATCACCGGGATCATCGTGGCCTGGACCATCGGCGTGCGCCGCTGGCGGGCACGGGGCGGGCGCACCGAGAGCTTCGAGACCGTGCTGCTGTGGGCGATCCCGATCGGCATCGTCGGCGCGCGGTTCTACCACGTGATGACGCACCTGGGTGACTACTTCGGGCCGGGCATCAACCCGTGGACGGCGTTCGCCATCTGGCAGGGCGGGATCGCGATCTACGGCGCGGTCGGCTTCGGCGCGCTGGCCGCCTGGCTCGCCGCGCGCAGGCAGAAGATCGCCTTCCCCGCGCTCGCGGACGCGCTGGCCCCCGGCATCGTGATCGGGCAGGCGATCGGACGGTTCGGCAACTGGTTCAACCAGGAGCTCTACGGCTGGCCGACCACCCTGCCGTGGGCCCTGGAGATCGACCCCGCGCATCGCGTCCCCGGCTACGAGCAGTACGCGACCTTCCACCCGACCTTCCTCTACGAGGCGCTCTGGGACGTCGCGGCAGGCCTCTTCCTGCTCTGGGCCGACCGGCGGTTCCGGCTCGGCCGCGGCAAGGTGTTCGCCCTGTACATCGCCCTGTACGGCTTCGGCCGCACGATCACCGAGACCATGCGGCTGGACTACTCCTACGACTTCTTCGGGCCGATCCGGTTCAACGCCGCGGTGGCGATCCTGATCAGCCTGACCGGCGTCGTCCTGTTCCTGTGGCTGCGCAGGTACCGTCCCGGACGCGAGGAGGTCGTCGAGTTCGGCGTGCCTGCGGAGGATGCGGCACCGGGCGAGGACGAGGCGGCGGCCGGCGATGACGCGGCGGAGAGCCACGACGCTGCGGACAGCGGCGACGCGGCCGAAGCGGACGCCGACGCCGATGCGGGGGAGCCGGAGGCGGTGGCCGGGCCGCCGGGCGCGGAGGGTCCCGACGGGGACCGGGCCGGGGCCTGACCGTGCCCCGGCGATGGGCCAGGGCCGGTGTCGCCGCGGGTCTGGCCGCGGTGCTGGCGGGCTGCAGCGCGTCCGTGCTGCCGACGGTGACGGTGACCGTCACGGTGACCGGTTCGCCGTCCGGGTCGGCCTCCGGCCAGGCCACCGCCGAGCCGGACTGGACGCCGGTGGTGGAGGAGGCCCGCGGCGCGGTGTACCGGATCCAGACCACCAACTGCGCGTCCGGGCGGGACGGCCTGACGGCGACCGGGTTCGCGATCGCCGAGCACCTGATCGTGACGGCGGCCCACGTGGTCGAGTACCAGCAGCAGTTCGAGGTCGTTTCCGACCAGGCCAGCGGCGAGGCCCAGGTGCTGGGCTTCGACGCCCAGGCCGACGTGGCACTGCTCTGGGTGGACACGAGTTCGGGGGCGGTCCTGTCGTTCGCGGAGTCGCAGCCGAAGCAGGCCGACGCCGTGGCGGTGCTGGGCCATCCGGACGGCGGGGAGCTGCAGGCCACGACCGGGACGGTCACCGGGCTGGACGGCACCGGCACGGTCTCCGGCGACAGCGGCACCCTCCAGCGCGAGGGGATGCTGGTCACCGACATCGCCCAGGCCGCGGGGAACGGTGGCGGGCCGGTGCTCTCGGCCGACGGCCAGGTGGTCGGCGTGGCGAGCGCGCACGCGCTGGCGTACAGCCCGGACGAGGACCGGGTGGTGCCGGCGGACGGCACGACCTACGCCGTGCAGCCGGGCCAGTTCGCCGACCTGCTCGAGCAGTGGCGCACGAACACGTCGGCGGTGAACACCTGTGACCCGGACTCGGTGAACCACGTGATCAAGAACCTCGACACGGCACCCGCGGAGGCGACGGATGCCCTCGCCGCGCTGGACCGCTTCTGGCAGGCGGTGAACGAGGGCGACTTCGCCGGGGCGTGGGAGCGGCTGAACGCACGCGGGCAGCAGGTGAAGGGGAGCTACGACCGCTGGTCGACGAAGATGACCGGCGCGCAG
>JAGQUI010000437.1 GCA_020438595.1 Propionibacteriaceae bacterium
CGAGGTCGATCAGGCCCGCGCGGAGCCGGCGCTGCGCTGTGCTGGTCACGCAGGAAAGGGTAGCCCCCGTACTTCCCCGCCTGGGCGAGGCACCCCGATGCGGGCTATCCTGCCGCGATGCCCGCCTTCCACATCCTCGAGGTCGTCGCCGGTACCGACTGGGCCTACGACGCGCTGCACGACCTCGAGGTCGCGATCACCACCGAGCTGCACGGCGAGGACCTGTCCCTTTCCGCCGACTGGATGCGGCACAGCTACGCGAACGAGAAGACCGCGGTCAAGGCGGCGCTCGTCGCGGTTCCCGGACCGGTGCCGGTCGGCGCGCCCGTGGGCCGGTTCGGGCTGCCGGTCGCCCCGCCGGAGCCGGTCGAGCTGATCGGGTCGATCCAGTTCCAGTTGCCCACCGCGGACAACCAGCACCTCGTCGAGGACTGCTTCTGCGAGGTCCGCGCCGACGTCCGCCGCGCCGGTGTCGGCACGGCGCTGTGGCGTGAGGTCGTCCGGATCGCCGACGAGCACGAGCGAACGACGATCCTCGCCTGGAGCGAGCACAACCTGGCCGCGGCCGACCCGGACGCCGAACGGATCGTCCCGCCGACCCACGAGGGGTGGCTCCCGCTGGACCCGGGCAGCAGCTTCGCCCGGTCGCTGGGGCTGTCCCTGGCCCAGGTGGAGCGGCAGTCCCGCCTGGAGCTTCCCGTGCCGGCGGCGCGGCTGGCCGAGCTGCGCGCCGAGGCCGAGGCCCTCGCCCTGCCCACTTACCGGGTGGTGACCTGGGTCGGGCCGACCCCCGCCGAGCACCGGGACCGGATCGCCGTGATGAACCGGACGCTCTCCACCGACGCGCCCACCGGCGAGGTCGACTGGCAGCCGGAGAACTGGGACGCCGACCGGGTCCTGCAGATGGACGAGCAGATCCACCGGTCCGGGCACTCGGTGACGACCCTGGCGATCGCTCCCGACGGTTCGGCCGCCGGCTACACGACGATCCAGGTGCACGACTCTCACCCGCACCGGCCGGAACAGTGGACGACGGTGGTCGCCGGCGACCACCGCGGGCACCGGCTCGGGCTGCTGGTGAAGGCCGTGAACCTGCAACTGCTCGCCGAGGACCAGCCGGACGCGCGCCACGTCGACACCTGGAACGCCGGCGAGAACGACCACATGCTGGCGATCAACACCCGGCTGGGCTTCCGGCCGCACTCGGCCCACGGCGCCTGGCAACGGAAGATCCCCGCCCCGGACCAGGTTGGGGACGGTTCCTGACTCGGTCCACGGACCAGGTTGGGGACGGTTCCCAACTCGGTCCACACCGGTACCGCCGGGCTACCCGACCGCCTCGGCGCCCTTCAGCAGCCCGTACAGCACGGTGTTGACGGGCACGGCGACGCCGAGCTCTGCGCCGAGCCGCACCATCGTGCCGGCGAAGCTGTCCACCTCGGTCGGGCGCCCGGCGAGGGCGTCCTGGGCCATCGAGGTGTAGTTCTCCGGGCCGAGCCGGTCCAGCACGCCCAGCCAGCGGTCGAGGTCGGCCTCCTCAAGGCCGACGCCGCGGGCGTTCGCGACGGCGATCACCTCACGCTGCGCGGCGATCATCACCGCGCGCGCCGGGTTCGCCCGGTCCTGCAGCACCCGGTAGGGCGCCCGGATCAGCGCCGAGACCTGGTTCACCCCAACATTGATCAGCCACTTCCACCACAGCTCATGCACCATGTCGGCCGGCACCACGCCCTCGATCCCGACGCGGGCGAGCAGGTCGGAGACCCCGGCGACCAGGTCCGCGTGCGGCCCCGGGTTGGCCGGTTCGCCGAACAGGATCCGGCCCACCGAGGTGAAGTGGACCTCGCGGCCCTCGCGGACGGCGTCGATGCCGACGCTGATCGCGAGCAGGACGGTCGCCTGCGGAAAGGCGGCGGCGAGCTCCTCCTCGGTGTCGATGCCGTTCATCACGCTGAGCAGCACGGTGCCCTCGCGGACACAGGGACGCAGCAGCTCGATCGCCTCGTCCAGGGCGGCCCGCTTGACCGCGACGATGGCCAGGTCGGCCGGGCCGTCACTGCCGTCGGAGAGGGCGAAGTCGTACGCCTGCCCGTTCACCACCGTGGGCTGCGCGGCGTACCGGGCCCGGCGATCGGTACCGGCCAGTACCCGCAGGTCGGCGCCGGCATCGGCGAAACGGCTGGCGTAGGCGGCACCGATGGCACCGAGCCCGACCAGGACGACCTTCTCCATCAGTCCCCCAGCGGACCGAACTTCACGCCCCGCGCCGCGAGTTCGGCCTCGCCGCCGTCCTCGGCGGTGAGCACCCAGACGCCGGTGCCGGTGAGCGCGATCGTGTGCTCCCAGTGTGCGGCCGGCGAGCCGTCCCTGGTCACGACGGTCCACTCGTCGTCCAGCGTGGCGTTGGCAGCGGAGCCGAGGGTCACCATCGGCTCCACCGCGATGCAGGTTCCCTTCACGAGGAGCTCCCCGCGTCCGCGACGGCCCAGGTTGGGCACGTCGGGCGCCTGGTGCATCTCGGTACCGATCCCGTGGCCGGTGTACTCGGCGACGATGCCGTAGCGCTGCGGATGGGAGCGGATCGAGGTCTCGACGGCGTGGCCGATGTCACCGACGTGTCCGCCGACGCGGGCCGCGGCGATGCCGGCCCACAACGCCTGCCGGGTGGCCTCGCTGAGCGCCTCGACCTCGG
>JAGQUI010000438.1 GCA_020438595.1 Propionibacteriaceae bacterium
GACCACGCTGTTCCAGCGTTACAACGTGCTGGGCGCCTTCTGGACCACCATCCAGCTCACGGTGTGGGGCGCGCTGGGCGCCCTGGTGATCGGCACCGTGGTGGCGATCTGCCGGGTGTCGCCGGTCTCGGTGCTGCAGCGCTTCGGGGTGGCCTACGTCACGCTGATCCGGAACACCCCGCTCACGCTGATCGTCGCCTTCTGCTCCCTGGGCATCTCGAACACCCTCAAGATCCACCTTGCGCCCGACGACTCGTCCACCTTCATCGTGGACAACGGGTTCCGCTGGGCGGTGGTGGCGCTGGCCGTCTACCACGCCAGCTTCGTGGCCGAGGCGATCCGCAGCGGCATCAACACCGTGCCGAAGGGGCAGGCGGAGGCCGCCCGGTCGATCGGACTCGGCTTCGGGCCCACGTTGCAGCACGTCGTGCTGCCGCAGGCCTTCCGCGGCGCGATCGCCCCGCTCGGGAACACCCTGATCGCGCTGACCAAGAACACCACGGTGGCCGCGACCGTCGGCGTCGCCGAGGCCGCCTACATGATGTACAACATGATCGAGTTCGACGGGTCACTGCTGTACTGGATCTTCTTCATCATGGCGACGGGGTTCGTGGTCCTGACCCTGCCGATCGGGCTGTTGTTCACCTGGCTGTCGAACCGGCTGGCGGTGGACCGATGAGCAGCGCGGACCTCGCGGCCGGGACGGCCCGGCCGACGCGGCGCGAGGAGGACACCTCCAGCGTCCTCTTCGACGCCCCCGGCCCGAAGGCGCGCGTCCGCCACCGGCTGATCGCCGTGGCCGGGGCGCTCGTCCTGCTGGCCATCCTCGCTTACGTGCTGGTCCGCCTCGCGGACCCGGCCAACAACCAGCTCACCGCTGAGAAGTGGCTGCCCTTCCTCACCCCGACCGCGTGGACGGCCTACCTGCTGCCCGGCCTGCGCGGCACGCTGGTCGCGGCAGGCATCTCGGTCGTGCTGTCGGTCGGCTTCGGCCTCCTGCTGGGCATCGGGCGGCTCGTGCAGCACCGGTGGATCCGCTGGGCCTGCGGCGCCTTCGTCGAGTTCTTCCGCTCGGTGCCGGTCCTGATGATGATGCTGTTCGCGTACTACGCGGGCCTGTTCACGCTCGGCATCACCGGCGACATGCTGCCGTTGTTCGGCGTGGTGGTCGGTCTCACCGTGTACAACTCGTGCGTGCTGGCCGAGCTGGTCCGTTCCGGCGTGAACTCCCTCCCCGAAGGCCAGCGGGAGTCCGGGCTCGCGATCGGGCTCACGCCGCTGCAGACGCTCACCGTGATCCAGCTGCCGCAGGCGATCACCGCGATGCTCCCGTCCATGCTGAGCCAGCTGGTCGTGATCCTGAAGGACTCGGCGCTGGGCTACATGATCTCCTACCTGGAGTTGATGCGGTCGGGCATCTACCTGGCCGCGGCCTACGCGAACCTGATTCCGACCCTGATCGTGCTGGCGGTGATCTACATCGTGATCAACTCGGCGCTGACCAAGTTCGCCAGCATCGTCGAGGAGCGGTTGCGGCGCGGCCGGCGCGGCATCACCACGCAGCCGGTGGGCGCCGGGTTCGTGCCGCAGACGGCCGCGGAGCCGGACGTGCCGCCGACGATCATGCCGCCGCCGGACCCGCGGCCCGGCCGGGAGCACCCGCCCCGTCACGGACGCTGAGCCGGTTCGCTCAACCGCCGGCGACCAGGCCGGGGATCGCGCGCAGGTCGTCCACCACGGGCGCCCCGAGGCCTGCCAGGTGCGCGCGGCCGTGGTGCCCGCCGCTGAACAGGACGCAGCGCGCGCCGAGCGCGTGCGCGATCTCGTAGTCGTGCTCGGAGTCACCGACGAACCACACGTCGGCCGGGTCCGCCCCGCTCTCGGCGAGCCAGCGTCGCGCCAGGCCCTCCTTGGAGGCGGCGTAGACGTCCTCGATGCCGTGGGCGCCCTCGATCCAGGCATCGAGCCCGAACGGGCCGAGCTGGGCCAGCAGGTTCTGCTGCTCGGAGGCGGAGATCACGACCTGTTTCGCGCCGGTGGCGTGCAGCGCCCGGAGCACCGCGAGGGCACCGTCGTGGAGCCGGCAGCCGGCGGATGCGGCCGCGTACAGCTCCAGGTAGCGGTGCGCGGCGGCGGTGAAGTTGCCGTCGGGCGAGGTGTCGAAGCCGAGGTCGGCGTAGTAGTCGATGATCGGGAACCGGAACACCGCCTGGTAGCCGCGGATTCCGTCGACGGCGGGCAGGCCGTACTCGTCGAGCAGCCGGTTGACCACCCCGACGCAGCACGCGACGTCGTCGAACAGGGTGCCGTTCCAGTCCCAGACGACATGGGTGGCGCTCATGCGGGCGTGAAGCCGTGCACGCGGCCCAGGAAGGCCAGCGCGTGCTCCGCCGTGGCGATGATGGTCTCGGCGCGGCGGAAGCCGTGGCCCTCGCCGTCGAAGATGACCAGTTCGACCGGCAGGCCCTTCGCGCGCACCGCGTCCGCCATCGCCACCGCCTGGTTGGGCGGCACCACCTTGTCGTCCGCACCCTGCAGGATCAGCATCGGGCAGCCGAGCCGGTCGAGGTGGTGGATCGGCGACCGCTCCAGGTAGACCTGCCTGCCCTCCGGGTAGGGGGCGACCATGCCGTCGAGGTAGCGGCTCTCGAACTTGTGGGTGTCGGTGGCCAGCATCTCGAGGTCGCCGATG
>JAGQUI010000439.1 GCA_020438595.1 Propionibacteriaceae bacterium
CGCGCGCGCTGGCGTCCCGGCTCGGAGTGGACGTGGAGCGGGTCAGCGCCGACCCGGTGCGGTCCGCCGACCTCGGCCGCCTGCTCGGCGTGCCACCGGACGCAGCGCTGCAGCGCTGGACCGGGGTGGAGGCCGTCCTCAAGGCCGACGGACGCGGGCTGCGCACCGACCCCGGCCAGGTCCGCTTCTCCCCCGGCTCGGCCCGCCTGGAGGGCACCCCGCACGCCTACCGGGTCGAGCGCGTGCCGGACGCGTCCGGCTTCGAGATCAGCGTGGCCTGGCTGCCGTCCGCCCCCTGACCCCGCACTCCGCTACAGCCAGGTGAGGACGCTACCCGAGTACGGGTAGCGTCCTGGAATAGCGGTAGCGAAGCCGGCGGAGAGGCGGTTGCGAACGGGCGGAGGAGCGGTGGCGGAGCGGGCGGACGGGCGGCTCAGGAGCCCTTGCGGCGGTGCGGGAGCTTCGGCAGCGCCGGCTCCTCGAGCCACTCGACGAACAGCCCGCCCAGGCGCCAGCCGGCCACCTGCTCGGCGAGCGCGACGAACTGTGCCGTCGTGGCCGTCGACGCCTCGTGGTCGGCCGTCCACGACTGCAGGATCCGGAAGAACACCTCGTCGCCCACCACCCGGCGCAGGGCGTGCAGGGTGAGCGCCCCGCGCTTGTACACCCGGTCGTCGAACATCCGTTCCGGCCCGGGATCGCCCAGCACCAGGTCCTGCGGCAGCCCGTCCAGCAACTCCCAGTGCTCCTTGGCCCGGTGGTGCGCGGACGGACCGCCCGACTCCTCCGACCACAGCCACTCGGCGTAGCAGGCGAAGCCCTCGTTCAGCCAGATGTCCCGCCAGGTCGCCAGGCCCACGCTGTTGCCGAACCACTGGTGGGCCAGTTCGTGGGCGACCAGCCGCTCGGACTCCCAGCGCCCGTCGGTGAAGTTGGAGCCGAACACCGCCATGCCCTGGGCCTCGAGCGGGATCTCCAGGACGTCCGGCGTGACCACCATGTCGTAGCGCCCGAGCGGGTACGGACCGAAGCAGCGCTCGAACAGCGCCAGCATCCGCGGCAGGCCGGCCACGGTCGCTGCCACCGGCGAGCGCAGCGCGGCCGGGTAGTGCACCGACCCCGGCACGCTGCCGAGCGGAACCGGGTCCGAGCGGTAGCGCCCGATGTGCACCGCGACCAGGTAGGTGGCGGTCGGGATGTCCTCCACGTAGGTCCAGGTGCTCCTGCCCGCGGACGTCGAGCGCTCGGCGAGCCGGCCCGGGCGCGACCACGGTGTACGCGTCCTCCGCGGTCAGCTCGATCCGGTACGTCGCCTTGTCGCCGACCCGGTCGTTGCACGGGAACCAGGTCGGCGCACCCACCGGCTGGGACGCCACGAGCACGCCGTCGTCCAGTTCCTCCCAGCCCACGCGCCCCCAGCGCGAGCCGCGGGGCGCCGGTGAGCCCGCGTAGCGCACCGACACCTCGAACCGCTGCCCCGCCTCCAGCCGGGCGGACGGACGCACGGAGAGCCGGCGCGGGCCGTGGGAGAACCGCGTCCGCTTGTCGCCGTCCACGCGGACGCGGGAGGCGGCCAGGCCGACCAGGTCGAGGTGGAAGCCGGTCAGGGGTTCGAGCGCCTCTGCGACGATCAGCGCCTCGCCGTCCAGCCGGTTGGTGGCCACCTTGTAGCGCAGCCGCAGGTCGTAGGACAGCACGCGGTAGGACTCGTCGCCGTGGTCCGGCGCGTAGGGGTCGGGGGTCACGAAGCCGCCTGGTAGGTGCGCACCTTGACCGCCCGCCACGGGCCGATCGGGTTCCCGCTCCAGCGGCTGCCGGTGGGCACGGACTCGCCCCGCATCACCAGCGAGGCCGGGCCGATGGTCGCGTGCGCGCCGATCGTGGCGCCGGGCAGCACGATGCTGTGCGGCCCCAGGGTGCCGCCGCGCTCGATCTCCACCGCGTCCATGCTCATGATTCGATCATGGAACAGGTGGGTCTGCACAACGCAGCCCCTGTTGACGGTGGCGCCGTCGCCCAGCGTGACCAGGTCGGGCTCCGGCAGCCAGTACGTCTCGCACCACACGCCGCGGCCGACCTTCGCCCCGAGGCTGCGCAGCCACACCGCCAGGGCGGGCGTCCCGGTGCTCGGGTTGGCGAACCAGGGCCCGGCGACCATCTCGGTGAACGTGTCGGCCACCTCCGTGCGCCACACGAAGCTCGACCACAGGGGCTGCTCCCCCGCCCGGATCGGGCCGACGACGAGCCACTTCACCACGGTGGTCAGCACGGCGGCGACGCCTCCGGCCGCGACCAGCACCGCTCCGGAGAGCACCAGCGTCCAGCCGGGCCCGACCAACTCGTCGAGCCAGGCCAGCGTGAGCAGCACGCCGAGGCCGATCGCGCAGGTGGCGAACACCGCGAGCAGCCGGCACGCCTCCCAGGCCCCGCGCGCCCACTGCAGGCCGACCGTCGGGTGGTAGGTGCGTTCAAGGTCTCCGCCGACGACGATCCGGCGCAGCCGCACCGGGGGCGAGCCGAGCCACGACGAACCGGGCTTGGCCTTCACCGGGGCCACCGACAGCACGGCGACCAGCCCGTCGCGGGGCACCACGTGGCCGGCTCCCGCGGTGCCGGAGTTGCCGAGGAAGGCGCGGCGTCCGATCGTCACCCGGCCCAGCCGCAGCCAGCCGCCGCGCAGGTCGTAGGA
>JAGQUI010000043.1 GCA_020438595.1 Propionibacteriaceae bacterium
AGGACGAGGGCGACCTCACCACGCTGGAGGAGTGATCAGGCCTCGGTCGTGCCCTCGTAGAGTCCGATCGGGTTGCCGTCGGGGTCCTCGATCACTGCCCACCAGCTGGTCTCGCTGATCGGCTGCTTGCCCATCAGCGTCCTTGCGCCGGACTGCTCCGCCTTTGCGAGGGTGTCGGCGATCGAGTCGACCTCCACGTAGGACCGGGGGTGGGTGAAGCCTTCGCTGCGGGGGGCGAGCCCGCCACCGGAGATCTTGTTGGGTGCCTGCCACATGGGGTACCCCTCGAAGCCGGGCACCTCGGCGATCTGCCAGCCGAACAGTCCGGAGTAGAACTCCGTGGCCCTGGCGAGGTCCGAGACCGGGATGTCGATGTGGGTGATGTCTCCGTGGGCCATTGACGGCTCCCTCCTGTCGGTTGTCTCAGTGTTACCCAGGCTTCCGGCATCCACCCGGGATCCGCGTCGTGGCGCACGGCTTCGTACGGCTCGGCGTCGCTCCCCACGGCCCCGCGCCAGTGAGCGTCACCCTTCACGTTCCCTGGAGCGAGGCCAGCGGGCGGCCCCCTGACCCTCCGTGGAGGAGCGAGCATCGCGAAGGGCGTCCGGTCGCGTGCTGTGGTGTCGGTGCGCGGGTTCGGCGGCCCTTCGTGACGCGGTTCGGTTCGTTCCTCGCCGGACCGCTCCTCAGGGATCGTTGGTGTCTGCGTGCACGCTCGGGGGCTGGCTCCGCGGCCCTTCGCGACCCAGGGGCGTCTTCCTCACCGCGCCGTTCCTCAGGTCCTGGGCGGGCCGCCCCTCTCACGCGGCGGGTGGCGGGCCGACACCCTGCGCAACTCCCTCATCACCGCATCCGACCGCGGCGAACCGCCCGTCTCGCGCGGGTCTTCGGTTCGCGTCCATCCGCGACGGCGGGACGAACTCCGGCACGCCGTCGAGCGCGATCCGCACCTCCCACTGGTCGCGGACCCCGTACCTAGCCGGCTCGACCAGGGCGTGGTGGTGGTGACAGAGCAGGACGAGGTTCGACAGCGCCGTCACGCCGCCGGCCCACCAAGGAGCGATGTGGTGCGCCTCGCACACCGCGTCGCGGGTGCGGCAGGTGGGGAACGCGCAGCCTCCGTCCCGCAGGCTCAGGGCGGCCCGAATGGCGGGAGTCACCAGCCGACGCTCGCGCCCCACGTCCAGCACCTCGCTCGGCCCGCCCAGCACCGCCGGGACGAGTTCGGCGTCACAGCACAGTTGGCGCAGCTCTGCCGCAGACAGCTCCTCACCGTCGGCGATGAGCCCGGCGCCCGCGGCGTCCCGGCGGAGGGCGTCGAGGTCGAGCTTCACCAGCACCCGCGGACGGTCGCCCCCCGACGTCGGCGCCTGCCGGGTCACCTGGTGGCGGTGGATCATCGCGACGAGCGCATCGGCCCGGCGCTGCTCGGGCGACAGCGTCGGGGCCAGCGGGTCGCGTTCCTCGAGCGCCGACCGTCGCAACGACTCTGCGTGCGCGTCGAGCAGGGTCATCCACGCCTCGGCCTCGATGCGGGGGAGCGAGCCGTCGAACCGCACCGAGCCGCCGTCCCGGAAGAAGCGCAGCGACCGGCTGCGCTGGGCGGCTTCGGACTGCCGCTGCTGCCGTTCCTCCCGGAGTTCGTTCGCGTTCGCGGGCGCGACCTGCTCGAGCACCCGGCCCGCGCTGCGGGCGAGCTGGTCGGCGTCCATGCTGTCGGCGAGACCGACCAGCACCTGCTCGGCATCGCTCTGCTGGGCGGCGGTGAGCTGGGGAGCAAGCCCGTCGAGCACCTTCGTGATCGCGCGGGCCTGGCCGGTGCCGATCCGTCCGCCGAGCGCGGCGTCGCCGACCAGCGGGTGCTGGTCGAGTTCCCGCGCCCGGTGCAGGGCACCGGCCGCTTCCCGCTTGGACAGGTTCTGCTCGATGCCCAGCCACGACGATGTCGGTGTGCCCGCAGCCCGCGGGGCAGCGTCGGCCTGATCGGCCTCGGCGAGCAGCAGGTCGGCGAGTGCCTGCATTCGCGAGCTGAGCCTCCGGGCCGTCCGGGCGCATTCCAGTCGTGCGTCGGGAGCGAGGCGCGAGCGGTCCGGGTCGAGCCGGTCCAGCGCAGCCGCAACCTCGGCCAGTGCATCACCGGCGCTGATCAGCCCGCTCGTTCCTGCCATGGCACCAGTCAAACACCCGCCACAGACAGTTTTTAGAACACATGTACGATCACCTGGAGAGGTGTTTGGCAAGCCTGACCAGACGGGCCGAACAGCCGTGGGGTGTTCGAGGCTCACGGATCAGGGAGCAGGTCGACCTTCCGCTTGGCCTCCCGCAGGTACTCCACCAGGCGCTGGTCCAGCTCGCTGGTCCGCGGAAGTGTCCTGACGTAGTGCCCGAACAGGAGCCGGAGCAGCTGTCGGATGGCGGGACGGAGCGCGCGCGGGATGTGGTCGTCGGCGGTGACGTACCTCGCGAGCGTCTCGCGGAGCAGGTTCACGTCGACCTCGCCCGCGTCCAGGGCGAGTGCGAAGACCTGGGCGACCGTGAGTCGCGCGATCCGCCGGCTCGCGTCCAGCAGGTCGTCCAGGTCGATCTGCTCCTCGGCACAGATCGCCTGTTGCAGGGCCTCGATCGCCCGGGCGGCCTCGGCCGGACGCGTGCAGCCGGCGAGCAGGGCCGTCGCGATGGCGGTGGCTCCGTCGATCCGGCCCCAGCGCCAGTCGTGCAGCCGGAAGCCGGGAGCCAGGAAGGCGCCGAAGCCGCCCAGCTGTCCGGCCAGGAGCTTGTTCGCGCGGAACTGCTCGTCCTCTGCCGTCACGCAGCGCGGCGTGATCTGGTGCAGGGTGAACCGGGGGAACGGGTCGGTGGGGACCACCGCGACCGCCTGGGTGATCACCTCGGTCGCCAGCACCCGTTGCCAGGCCTCGGCGACGGGGAGCCCGTTCGCATCGGCCCAGATGGTGACGAGCTCCTCCATCGGCCCGTAGACGTGCCGGTAGGTGTCGTCCAGTGCTGCGAGGACGGCCGGCTTCCTGCCGATGGTCCTCGCCACCTCCCGGGCCACGATCGCGTCGTTGATGTCGGCGAGCGCGGCCAGCTCGTCCTCGATCCCCGCGATCCGGTCCAGCTGATCGGCCGGCAGCGGCGGTTCGGACCGGGCCTCCCGCGCGATGCAGCGCGCCATGCGGCGAGCCGCCCGGATGCCCCACTGCCAGACCGGGCCGCCGGGCTGCACCCGGTACGGATCGAGCGAACTCGGGAACCCGACGCTGAGCGGCTTCAGGCTGGACTCGATGGGCTTGTCGTAGTCGACGAGGTACTGGCGCGCCCGGCACAGCTGGTAGGGCTTCAGGAGTGAGTTCGCCATCGACGCCAGTTGCGGGGTGGGGAACCGGAATCCGCCGACGCCCCGGCACCCGTCGAGGCTGAGGATCTCCTCGGCCCGCACGGCTCCCCGGACGGAATCCTCCAGCGCCGCCGACAACTGGCGGTCGTCGCTGGCGAGGTCGCTCTCCCGGAAGAGGGTGAGCAGCGGGCCGAGCAGGCTGGTCCAGCCGCTGGCGACGTCCACCGGCTTCGACTCGCTGGTGGGGGTGAGGTAGAGGAGCCAGCGTTCGCCCGGGTCCGACCTCGGCCGGCGGAGGATCTCCTCCATCACCGGCTGGAACGGGGCGTTGTCCAGGGCGCCACCGTCGAGGTGGTGGTGACCGGCCATCGTGAACGGCTCGAAGGCCAACGGGAACCCCGCCGAGGCCCTGGCGGCGTCCGCGATCGTCCCCAGGAGGCGGCAGGTTTCGTCCGGGTCGCTACCGACGAACGCCGAGGTGACGACCTTCTGGTAGTTGCCCTGGGCGTCCAGTTCGAGATGGTTTCGGTGGACGCGCGGCGGTCGATAGGTGTGATCGGGGGCCCCGAGCAGTGCCTTGCCGTCGGAGAGGGGAGCCGCGCCCGGGCCGTCCGCGTCGAGCCGCGTGGAGGTGATGAAGAGGGTGACGTCGTCCTGCGCCGCCGGGAGGACGGCGCTGCACTCACCCGAGACCAGTTCCAGCAGCCTCGCCACCTCGTTCCGGAACCAGGTGCCGTTCAGGACCGAGGATCGTGGGGGACCGGAGAGCAGGGTGTCCCTGGTGAGGGATGCGCTCTTGAGCCAGAGCTGGCCCACGCCGTTCGACAGCGACCCCCCGGTTGCGATCGCGGTGGCGAGTGCGGCCGAGTCGAGTGCGCCAGCGCTGGTCCCCGCGATGACGTCCACGACGAGTTCGGTCCCGGCCAGCTCGAGGACCCGGGCCCAGGCGGTTCCGGGGGCACTCGTGCGGGCGCGATCGAGCTCGAGCGTGGCGCCGCCCATCCAGATGGCGTAACTGATCCCGCCGTTCATGACCACCCCGGCCCGAACGGTCTGCGGGCCCCCTGCAGCCCGGTGCGTGGGGGTTGCGCCGGAGTTCCGGCTGGTCTGCACGGTCGGCGGCGGAGCCGTCGGCGTGAGCAGCAGGGTCGGTGCCTGTTCGGGAGCCTCGGTGCTCATTCCTGTGCCTCCTTCGGGGGCGTGCCGGAGTTCCGGACGTTCACGAGCTTGTTCATCACCGAGAACCAGAACGGTGCGCCCATGGAGATGGCCAGGGTGGAAAGGGCCAGGCCGCAGACCAGCGGGAACAGGCTGAGGTCCCAGGTTGTCCTGCACCACTGCTGGGGCCCGATCGGCAGGCCTTCCAGTTCGAGGGCCTTGATCTGGTCGTTCACGCACGTGGTCACGTCGTCGGTGCCCGACCCGTCCGTCGCGGGTTGGCAGGTGTTCGCGACCGCGGCGGCTGCGACCGCCGTGCGCAGCGGCTCGTTCGTCCACAGGTCGGTGGCGATCGCCACGGCGTCGATGTGGAAGACGACCACGACGAGTGCGGCGGCTGCGACGACCCGGCGCTTCGCCCAGCGCCGGTAGGTGCCGTTGGCCCGGTCCATCTGGGCGTCGTACCACTTCTCTATCTGGGCGAGGAACGTGTCGATGCTCTGCCCGGCCACGGTCGCGAACGCCGAGAGGGCCTGTTTCAGCGTCTGCTCGGTCGCGGCCGCCGCGACGTCCGCGAGAGCGGGATTCTGGCCAGCGTTCTCCCGAAGCGTCTCGAACAGCGCCTTGGCGACGAGATCCCCGGGGATGTAGCTGGGGAGTGTCGCGTTGCCCTTGCGGTCGGTCTGCCGCAGCGCCTTGACGAGGCCGTGGTCGAGCAGTCCGGCCACGGAGACGGACGTCCTGTTCGAACTCGTTGCGCTGACAGCTTGCTCGTAGAGAGTGAGTTCCTGCCTGACCGCCTCGCTGTTTCCACTGAGGCGCTGCCAGAGCCGTTGGCGGGTGACAGTGAGGGCGTCGACGTTCTCGCCGAGCATCCGGGCGAGTCCGGCGAGCACGATTCTGGCGCGCTTCCTGATGATGTTGGCGAACCACTCGACCATGCCGGAGGCGAGCAGGGCGCCGAGGAAGAAGATGAACGACAATCCGAGAACGGTGTCGATGACCGGCTGGAGCGACATGCCCGGCCTCCTGGGGTAAAGGCGAAGCACGGATGAGGGGCGGGTGCGTGGCCCGGGGCTGGTCGGCCGCAGCCATCGGTCGGTCAGTCATCGATCAATGCGACTGTCTCCACCACGAATTCTCGATCCAGCGGATTCCGGCCGCAGCGATTCAGGTGAATCTTCGCTGATTCACATGCGTCCCGACCGCGGGGACGGAGGATGGGGCCATGGCCGAACGCGAACTCACCGAACCCGTCTCGCTGACGCGGCGGGACGGGTCGCTGAACCCGGACGCGGTGGGCTGGGCCCGGCGTCCGCTGGTCGACACCTCGGGCATCGGGGGACGCCGCGGCTGGCCGCGGAACAAGCGCTGGGAGTACTGGAACGTGGTCACCCCCACGCACGTGCTCGCGCTCACCGTGTCGCTGGTCGACTACGCGGCCGTGCACGAGGTCTGGGTGCTCGACCGCCGCTCGCACCAGTCGTGGGGGCGGGCCGCGACCGTCCTGCCGCCGCGAGGCGCGGTGCTGCCGCCGGTGCTCGACTCGGGCCCGGCGCGGGCGCGGACGAAGGGACTGGCGATCGACGTGCTCCCGGACAGTGGTGCGGTCCGGCTCCGGGCCGAGGTGCCGCAGGTCCGCTTCGACGTGGCCGTGACCCGTCCGGTGGATCACGACTGCCTCGCGGTCGTTGTGCCGTGGTCGGCGCAGCGGTTCCAGTACACGGTGAAGGACGTCGCGCTGCCCGCGTCCGGGACGCTCACCATCGGCGAGGGTCGCTACGACGTGCCCGCGGGGCAGTCCTGGGCCGTGCTCGACCACGGCCGCGGCCGCTGGCCCTACGACGTGGCCTGGAACTGGGGCGCCGGTTCCGGCGTCACGGACGGCCGCGTGGTCGGTGTCCAGGTGGGCGGACGCTGGACGGACGGCACCGGCTCCACCGAGAACGGGATCCTCGTCGACGGACACCTGCACAAGATCTCCGCCGACCTCGACTGGGCCTACGACCTCGCCGACTGGCGCCGGCCCTGGCGGGTCACCGGCGGGGGCCTCGACGCCACGTTCACGCCCGAGTACGACCGGCAGGCCCGGACTGACCTGGGCGTCGTCTCGGCACGCACCGACCAGTGCTTCGGCTGGTGGTCGGGCAGGTTCGGCGATGTGGCGTTCGAGGGCCTCTACGGCTGGGCGGAGGACGTGCACAACCGCTGGTGAGGGCAATGCGTACAAGCCGTCACTGCCGGGCTGCGGAAGTGTCGGAGGCGGGTTCCACAATGGCGAGTGCCACCCGACCAAGGAGGATTCCCATGGCCCTGCTCAACCCGTACATCCACTTCACCGGCAACGCCCGGGAGGCGATGGAGTTCTACCGGTCCGTCTTCGGCGGGGAGCTCACGATGTCCAGCTTCGGCGACTTCCAGATGCCGGGGGTCGGTCCGGACGAGGCCGACAAGATCATGCACGGCCAGCTGGTCACGTCCGCCGGCCTCACCCTGATGGGCGCGGACACCCCGTCGACGATGGGCGAGGTCACCCCGGGCAGCCAGATCACCATCTCGCTGAGCGGCTCCGAGGCCGACGGCCTGCGCGCGTACTGGGACGGCCTCGCCGAGGGCGGCACGATCACGCTGCCGCTGAACGTCGCGCCCTGGGGCGACTCCTACGGCCAGCTGGTCGATCGGTTCGGCATCGAGTGGATGGTGAACATCGCAGGTCCGGCACAGACCTAACGTTCAGCTCTTGAGTATGTGCAGAATCTGCATATACTCAGGATATGGACGACAACAAGGACTGGCGCAGCAGCGCGGAGCAGGCCACCGAGGCGATCACGACCGCCCTCGGCGCCGCCGATCCCGAGCAGGTCGTGGCTGAACTCAGCCGGGCCGGCCGGGCCCTCGACGATGCCCTGCGGGAGGCGATGGCCGCCGCGGTGCTGGACGGCTCGAGCATGCGCCGGGTCGCCGAGGTTGCAGGGCTCGCGCCGAACTCCGTCCCGCCCCGGCTGGCCCGCAGCAAGTCGCTGGGCCCGTACGCCGACGAGGGCGCCGTGACCGCGCAGGGCATCGCCGTGGCGCGGTACGAGGCCGCTGCCGAGTCGGGTCGTCCGCCGCTGAAGTTCACACCACGACGAAGGGAGCGCCATGACCAATCCTGATCTGACCCACATCGAGTTCCTGCTCGACCGCTCCGGCTCGATGCACTCCATCAAGTCCGACATCGAGGGCGGCTTCGACGCCTTCATCGCCGACCAGCGCACCCACCCCGGCCGCACCACGGTGAGCCTCGCCCAGTTCGACGACCGCTACGAGGACGTGTACACCGCCGCCGACGTGTCCGTCGTGCCCGCGCTCGACCTGCAGCCTCGCGGTTCGACAGCGATGCTCGACGCGATCGGACGCAGCATCACCGCGCTCGGCGCCCGGCTCGCCGCGATGGCAGAGGACGAACGGCCAGGCACGGTGATCTTCGCGATCATGACCGACGGGCTGGAGAACGCCTCGACCGAGTACACCCACGCCGCGGTGAAGGCGCTGATCACACGGCAGGAGACGGTCTACAACTGGCAGTTCCTCTACATGGGCGCCGACCAGGACGCCATCGAGGTGGGCGCCAGCATCGGCGTCCGGGCCGACCGGTCGCTGAGCTACGGACGCGGGAAGTCCCGCGAGGCCTTCGCGTCACAGTCGAAGCTGACCCGCAAGCTGCGCGAGGCCGCCGCCGCGGGTGCCCCGATGGCCGCGGTCGCCTTCGACGCCGAGGACCGCGCCTCCACGCAGGACTGACCCCGACCCCATCCGCCGGGTTGTCAGAGTTTGGCGTCGCCCTGGCGACGCCAAACTCTGACAACTCGGGGGAAAGCGGCGCCGACAAGCGCGAACGGGCGTAACGTCGAAACCGGGAGGTGCCCATGACCTACCGGCCGCGCCACGAATGGAACGAAGTTGGGCCGGGGGCGGCCCCTGCCGCACCGGCCCCCGAGGCGCCACCCCAGCACGCGGACGGCCCCGTCCCCGACGCCGCGCCCGCCATCGAACTCGAGGGCGTCACCAAGTCTTACGGCACCGGTGACCTCGCCGTTCCGGCCCTCCGGGGCATCGACCTGGTCGTTCCGGTGGGCCAGTTCGTCGTGGTGCTCGGGCCGTCCGGCTCGGGCAAGACCACGCTGATGAACCTGGTCGGCGGCATCGAGCGACCCACGTCCGGCACGATCCGGGTCGCGGGCCAGGAGCTCACCGCCGACACCGAGGCCGAACTCACCGCGTACCGGCGCCGTGAGCTCGGCTTCGTCTTCCAGTTCTTCAACCTCGTGCCCACCCTGACCGCGTGGGAGAACGTCCAGCTCGTCGCCGAACTCGCCGGGGCCGGGCAGGGCGTCGCGAAGGACGCCCTCGCCGACGTGGGGCTGGCCGAGCGGGCCGACCACTTCCCGTCCGCACTGTCCGGCGGTGAGCAGCAGCGGGTGGCGATCGCCCGGGCCCTCGCGAAGGCGCCGTCGGTGCTGCTCTGCGACGAGCCGACCGGCTCCCTCGACCTCGACACCGGACGCCAGGTGCTCGCCGTCCTGCACGGCGTCAGCCGCAGCGGCGCGCGCACGGTCATGCTCGTCACCCACAACTCCGCGATCGCGGCGATGGCCGACCGCGTGCTGCGGCTCGGTTCGGGGCGGCTGGTCTCCGACGACCTGGTCGAGCACCCGGTGCCCGCGGAGGAGATCCGCTGGTGAAGATGCTGCGGCGGACGCTGCTGCGCGACCTGCGGGCCCGCGCGCCGCAGTTCGTCGCGCTCGGGCTCACCGTGCTGCTCGGCGTCGCCCTGTTCGGTGCCTCCTTCGACGCCTACCGCAACCTCACGGCGTCCTACGGCGGCCTCTACGACCGGCTCGCCATGGCCGACCTGGTCGCCACCGGCGGCACGTCCACCGACGTCGCCGCTGCGCTGGACGACCTCGACGGGGTGGACGCCACCGCCACCCGTGCGGTCGGCGAGACCGCCGCCGAGTTCGACGGCGAGCGGCAACTCGTCCGCGTCGTCGGGATGCCCGCGAACGGCGAACCGGCCGTGAACAAGGTGCTCGTGCTCTCGGGGGAGAACCTGACGCCGGGTCGTGACGACCAGGTGCTGGTCGAACAGCACCTCGCCGCGACCAGGGAGGTGGTACCCGGCGACCACCTGCTGGTGCTCACGGCCACCGGCTGGACCACCGTCGAGGTGGCCGGCGTGGTGGCGTCGCCGGAGTACCTGTGGCCGGCGCGCAGCCGGCAGGAACCGATCGTGCCGTTCGACCAGTGGGGCGTGCTGTTCGGCCCCGAGGCACTGGTCGGCACCCTGGCGCCGGAGGCCGTGCACACCGAGGCGATGGCCACCTTCGCCGCCGACGCGCCGGCCGACATCGAGGCGCAGGCGGAACGCACGGCGCTTGACGCCGGCGCGACCTCGGTGCAGCCGCTGGCCGAGCAGCCCTCCGAGGCCACCCTCGACGAGGACGTGAGCGGGTTCGGCGAGATGGCGGTCGGCTTCCCGGTGATGTTCCTGCTCGCCGGGGCGCTCGGCATGGCCGTCCTGCTGGGCCGGATGATCGCGACCCAGCGCGCCCAGATCGGTGTGCTGCGCGCGCACGGCGTCTCCCGGCGCACGATCCAGGGCCACTACCTCGGCTTCGGGCTGCTGATCGGGCTGGCCGGGTCGGTACCCGGAGTGGTCGTCGGCGGGCTCGCCGCGGCCAGCATCTCCCGGCTGTACACGGCGATGATCTCGGTGCCGATCACCGTGATCGAGGTGCGGCCCACGACGATCGTGGTCGGGCTGCTGCTCGGCGTCCTGTCCGGGGCACTGGCCGCCTACTGGCCCGCGCGCAGGGCCGCCCGGATCTCCCCGGCGGAGGCCATGCGTGGCGACGTCCCGGTCGGACGCGGACGGGCCAGCCTCGCCGAGCGCGTGCTGCCGCCGCTGCGGCGCCTCCCGGTCCGCTGGCTGGCCGCGTTGCGCGGGCTCGGCCGCAACCCGCGGCGGACGATCTCCACGATCATCGGGGTGGCCCTGGCCGCCACCCTCGTGCTGGTCTCGTGGGGGATGATCGACACCGTCCAGATCCTGCTGGAGGACCAGTTCGTCCGCGACCAGCACCAGGACGCGTCCGTCGCGCTGATGCAGCCAACCGCGACCAGCGACCTCGACGAGACGCTCGACGTGGCCGGCGTCGCCGCCGTCGAGCCGCAACTGGACGCCGCCGTGACGATCACCCACGGCGACCACCGCTACGCCACCAGCCTCGTCGGCCTGGGGCCGGACACCACGATGCACTCGTTCTACGACCCCGCCGGGCAGCAGCTCGCCGTGCCCACCGGCGACCGGATCCTGCTCGGCGCCGCCCTGGCCGACCTGCTCGAGGTGTCGGTGGGGGACGAGGTCGGCCTCGACCTCGGGGGACGGACGGGTACCGCCGAGGTGGCCGGGTTCACCACCGAGCCACTGGGCAGCTTCGCCTACGCGTCCCTGGCCACGGTGGCCGACCTGACCGGCGGCGACACCGCGGACCCGCTGGTGTCCACCGCGCTGGTGCGCTACGAGTCCGGCGCCGACCCCGACGCGGTCGCGAAGCGGCTGCGCGCCGTCCCGGGGGTGGCGGTCGTGATCGACAGCCGGGCGATGTACGACATCGCGCAGTCGATGATGGGGCTGTTCTACGCGTTCGTCGGGGTGATGCTCGCGCTCGGCGCGGTGATGTCGTTCGCGCTCGTGTTCACGACCATGACCGCCAACGTCTCGGAGCGCTCGGTCGAGCTGGCCGCGCTGCGCATCCTCGGCATGCCGCGCGCCGGGGTGTCCCGGATCGTCACCGCGGAGAACATGCTGCTGATCGTGGTCGGGCTCGTGCCCGGGCTGGTCGTCGGCTACTACGCCGCCGCGGCAGCGATGGCGTCGTTCTCCAGCGACCTGTTCCGGTTCGACCTCCAGGTGCGTCCGACCACCTTCGTGTTCACCGCGCTGGCGATCCTCGCCGTGGGCCTGGTCTCGCAGTGGCCGGCGCTGCGCTCGGTGGGCCGGATCGACCTCGGCAGGGTCGTCCGTGAGCGGGCGATGTAGCGACACCGCTCCCCACGGAAGGCTGTCCGGGGACGCCCTTCGTGACGCGCGGGCTTCGTGCCTCAGCCGGTGGCGCCTCAGGGACCGTTCGGCTGCACCAGCTTCCCGCGCAGCAGGTCGAGGTCGGCGTCGGTGACACCGTGGCGGCGCAGGTAGGCGGACGCGCCGCCGTCGGCGTCGAGGCGGTCGAGGACGGTGGCGATGGCCTCGGCCGGTGAACGGGCGGCGAGCGCGAGGATCTCCGGCGTGGCCGGGATGCCGGTGTGGG